>CAYGYP010000304.1:0-3152 GCA_964354115.1 uncultured Candidatus Bathyarchaeia archaeon
GCCGAGAAACATATCACGGTGTTCCAAGAAGCAAGATACCCTGGTACCCGACAATTGATTATGAAAAATGCATCAGCTGCGGAAAATGCGTAGACTACTGTACACTCGGCGTATTTGAATTTGAAGAGAAAAATGGAGAAAAGAAAACTGTCGTGAAGAACCCAAACTCGTGCGTAGTAATGTGCAGAGGTTGTGAAGATATCTGTCCCGCACAGGCCATCACACACCCATCAGAAGAGGAAACCCAAAAGGTAATCGAAAAGCTGAAAGAATCCAAAGCTTAGCCGTGCCTCCACATAACAACTATTTATTCTGACTTCCGTTTTCTTTCGTTCATCTATGAAGCCGAAAAGTTGAGGATCACGTTCAAAAGAACGGTGACGAAATAGTGTATGAAAAAAAACACAAAAAGGTGCCTTCTGATAGTTCATGCAGCGAGAGCGATTTGTTAAGTCTATTTCTTAAAAAACCTTTTGAGATGAAGGTGAATATTTTTGAATAATTCGGACATGAAAAAAACCTCGCAGGAAACAAGCTTAGACTTTGGGTTAGAAAATCAAGAAGTGCAAAAGAGACTTGCAGAATACGGCTACAATGAGGTCCCTGAGAAGAAAGTAAGCTTTCTGAGAAGACTTGGAAAACGTTTCTGGGGCATCGTGCCATGGATGCTGGAAGCAACCGCCATCATCACACTGGTTCTAGGCAAGTATCCACAGGCGCTCGTTATCGTGTTTCTCCTTCTGTTCAACGCAGGAATGTCTCTGTGGCGTGAAGGCAGAGCAAAAGCAGCAATGGCCAGACTGAAGCAAAGACTGAGAATCCAGTGCAGAGTAAAAAGGGACGGAAAATGGTCCACTATCCCAGCACGAGAGCTTGTTCCAGGCGACCTAGTCAGGGTGAGAATCGGTGACCTCTTGCCAGCCGATGTAAAAATTGTTGACGGTTCTCTTGGTTTAGACCAATCGGTGCTCACTGGTGAATCTGGAATCGTGGATAAGTTGCCCACCGAAATAGCCTATTCGGGATCAGCCGTAAAGCGTGGCGAAGCTACAGGCATAGTAGATGCTACGGGCACAAAAACTTATTTTGGAAGAACTATCTCTCTGCTTGAACTTGCAAAACCAAAACTTCACATGGAAGAAGTCACAGTAAACGTTGCACGCCGACTTGCCATAATAGTCCTCGCATCTCTCCTCATCGTCTTTGTGTACGCTGTATTAACAGGATTCGAACTTGCAGTGCTATTGCCACTTGCTGGCGTGTTGCTCGTAGCTTCCGTGCCTGTTGCGATGCCCACGATGTTTACCGTAAACATGGCATTAGGCTCAGCGGTGCTTGCAAAACAAGGAGTTTTGGTTACAAGACTCAGCGCAACCGAAGATGCCGCAACAATGGATGTGTTATGCGCAGACAAAACAGGCACAATAACAATGAACAAGCTCTTCGTGGAAGAGGAAGTACCACTTAACGGATTTAGCGAAGGCGACGTTATGCTTTACGGAGCACTTGCGTCGAAAGAAGCCAACCAAGACCCAATCGACATAGCGTTCCTAACCGCAGCAGTAGAAGCGCACAAGCCATTGGACACTTATTCGCAGACTGAATTCGTACCCTTCGACCCAAAAACTAGAATGACCGAAGCGACAATCAGCAAAGCTGGCGAAAAATTCTTTGTGGGAAAAGGCTCATTCGACACAATATGCGTTGCCTGCAACGTTCCTGAAGAAGAGGCAAAGACTATGCTCAAGCTCGCGGAGGAGCTTTCTGTCAAAGGATTAAGAGTAATTGCTGTTGCCAAGGGTGCGGAAAGAAGTAAATTAGAGTTTGTTGGCCTTGCAGGCATTGCTGATAGAATAAGGGAAGATTCACATGAGATAATAGATCAGATTCGTGGACTAGGTGTGGAAGTGAAGATGCTCACGGGTGACTCGCTTCCTATTGCCAAAAACATCGCTCAACAAGCAGGATTAGGCAAAAACGTGACAACCATGTCAAAGATTCAGGAAGCTGAAACCAGAGCAACGCCCTTTGATTCGGTAATCGAAGACAGCCACGGCATCGCCCAGATTTATCCCGAAGACAAGTTCAGCATAGTAAAGACTCTCCAGCGCATAGGACACGTGGTCGGAATGACAGGAGACGGCGTAAACGATGCTCCAGCTTTGGGGCAAGCGGAAGTTGGAATCGCGGTGAAGAATGCAACGGACATCGCTAAAGATTCTGCAAGTGCAGTGCTCACTGTTGAGGGGCTGGGCGGAATAGTAGGTATGATTAAGACATCCCGGACTATCTATCAGAGAATCTACAGTTGGGCGTTAATGATGGTTGCTCGAAAACTGCACATCGCCGGTTTCATCGTTGTTATGCTCTTCCTCACACACTCGTTAATGTTGTCGATAACTGGAACGGTGCTGTTGCTTTTCCTTGGCGACTTTGTCTCGATGTCCATATCGACAGACAATGTACGGTCTTCTCTCAAGCCTGACACCTTCGATATGCGCCGTCTGTTCGGGGTCAGCGGCTCTCTAGGCGTACTTATGACGATTGAAAGTGCAATCTTCGCTGTGGCAGGTTTGTCGTATTTTGGACTAATTGGAAATGTGGAGAAAATCTACACTTTCGGGTTTGCTTACCTGAACCTTGCAGGTGTATCCACTCTTATGATAGTCCGTGAACGAAATCACTTCTGGAAGTCAAAACCAAGCAAGTTCTTGAGTATTACCGTTTTAGCGGAAGTTCTGCTGGTGATTGCTATCTCCGTTTTTGGTGTCTTAGAGCTTGCGCCGCTTGGCTATTTACCTGTGCTTGCGATCCTCGGATATGCGTTGCTAACAACATTCATAATCAACGACCCAATCAAGGTGTACCTAATGCGAAAATTCAAGACTATTCAAGGGTAATCTCTGAATCCTATCTTAGTCAATACGTCAAAATTCAAGGAGAATGTTCTTGACTAACATATATGGTCCTTGGTTTCCAATAATTTTCTCTGATAAATGTGATGGCTGCGCCAAAACTGGAAAACCACGCTGCGTAGAATTCTGCCCAAACGGCGTCTTCACATTGCAAAATGGGCAAGCAGTAGTTACCTATCCACACAAATGCGTTAACGGATGTACCGCATGCGAACCCATATGCCACAAGAAAGCAAT
>CAYGYP010000305.1:0-3150 GCA_964354115.1 uncultured Candidatus Bathyarchaeia archaeon
GCGTAGCCAGTGGCGTTGCTTGAAGCGTAGACGTTCCATGTTCCATCCCAGCCTCTGTCCCAGCAGGGTATTCCTGTTATCTTACCAGAGTACACCGAGCCAGCGTATTCTGTCAGGCCGTAGAACGCGTCTGTGAAGTCGTTCGCGTAGTACGCCAGCATATGTGCCAGTGGTCCTCCGACGCCGATCACATTTGAGCTTGCGACAGGCCAGTACGTGCACCAGTCATCCTTGAGCCCTGCTCTTCCAAGCGTGTCTTTGTAGTCAGCCTTGGCGGTGCCTGCTCCGAACTTGCTCATTATCTGTGGAATCTGGTTGGCGACCCCTGGGTCAAACATGTCTTCGCCAGCTAATCCTATCGTAATGTTCTTCTGCTTTACTGAAGATGACATCAAGGCTGCGCCAAGTGAGTCAACTGAAGCCGCGTCTCTGCCAACGGTCACCCACTCGTAGCGTGCAGGACCGAACGAGTTTCCGTCTATGATCTCCAACGAGTGATTTGACCACAGAATCTTCAGCGTCTTGGTGGCTGGTAACGATGAAATCAGCGTTACGCCAGAAGCTGTCAGGGTGTAGTTTATGGCTCTCTTCCATAGGATGTTGTCTGGTAGCGTGATTAGCCTTTCAGCGAAGCTCGCGTACGCGTCCCAAGGAACTTGGATTATGCCAGGAAGGGCTATTGTGGATCCGGCAGCTTTGAGGCCGGGTACGAACTTCACCCACCTTGATGTGTCCTTGAAGTACACTGCGTCACTCAAGTCCTCCGGGAGGAACACTTGGTGCAGCTGGTAGCCAGCCTCATTGTCGATAATGTTGGTGTGGCCCACCCCCATATTCGCGTCATCTGCGTTGTGCAAGTAACACACTCCATAGACTGTTACGCCTCTGAACTGGATCCTTCCCAGGCTGTCGCTCGTGGACCAGAGTTCGAAGTCCCACTCACCAATGTAGAAGGGTATGGAGGGCTCGTCGGCTGGAACACGTAAGTCCATGTAGTGCGGATCTGCTGCTGTAAGGCTGTGCCACCACTGATCCCAACCGTCTATGCTCCAGTCGCTCAGGCTCGGCCAGAAGGCTCCGAACCACACGTAGCCGGCTCTTGGGTTAATGGCTTGGGCCACGTCATACGTTGCAGTTGATGGTGTATCCTGCGGATATGGGCCAGCAGCGCTATAGCCTGGATAATCCGTGTCTAACGGGTCTTCCGTTAGTACCCGCGTCCAATTATCGTCGTAATATGTGCGGTTTCCTTCAGACACTGTGTCAAGTTGGGCCGACAGGCCTTGGGTGTAGAAGTGCATGTAGCTTGCGTAGCCTGCGGCGTCGTTGCCGAGGTCAACTTCGCCTCTGTTGCTGAACTGAACCTTCATTTTTTCGCCTTCCTTCAACGGCAGCAGGGACTTCACGTCTTTCAGCAAGGTAACATCTTTCTTCACCTTATCGAACCTGATTGTTATCGCTATTTGAACCAATGGAACGTCGCCTGTGGTGTCGTTGCTTAGCATGATTGGGTGGTCGTAGACGGTTGTTCTGCAGAGACCGATAAACTCTCTAGGTCCGTCGTAGAGAACTGTTATGGGGTCAGTCACAGCTGTTCCGTTTGTTTTGCGTCCACCATAATTTGTGGGTGCTGTTGAATACGGGCTTGTCCCATATATTAGGGAGCCAGGGTCTCTCGGGTCCTCTAGGCCGAGCGCGACATCTTTGTCATTTGCGAAGTCGACTCTTATCCAGTCGTTGCCGTAGTTTATGCTGTCGCTGAATTGGGCCACTGCCCAGACGTTCCTATCGCCTAGGGTTCTGTGGCGGTAAGTTATGTTGAGGAGCCAGCCTTGAACCCATAGGTTTTTGGGAACGTTAGTTGTTAGGCCTGATCCTGCTGCGGGTGCGAATGGGTCTACTGCGCCGTATTCGAGGCCGGTGTTGTCGTTGCTGTTTATCATTTCACCGAATTTGGAGAAACCTATTTTGAGGCTTGCGTTGGTTTCGTACGGGTAGAGTGTGTAGTAGTCTGAGCTTAGGACGCCGTTTACGGTTTTGTACCAAGATGAGGGGTCTGTTGTTGCTTGTACTGTTGAGAGTAATGGTGCTAGTAGAGATACTAAGATTACAGTAGTTGTTATCATCGCTATCAGAGTTTTCTTCATTTTTCATTCCTCATTTGATCATCGCTCTTTTCATAAATATAGCCAATGACCTTAAAAGGTTTTCTATGATGAAATCTTGCCCAAATCCAGACAGCAAAACTTTTTCCATGACAACGAAGTTACTAACGCTTTCGAAACCATCCAAGATTGCTCAGCAGCACCCCAACAAGCGAAAAACACACAATTAAACAAACCCAGAAAAGTAAACAAAAAAAGCACAGCCACATACCTCGTAAACGAACACACCCATCTCCCTCAATCTACTTTTTCTAATTTAGGTGCACCGTAAGCCTTCCCACAACCACCTCCCACTAACTTTTTCTCCCAATTCTATAAATTCTAAAATCTTGATAGAATAGGTTAGAGTGCGGAAGCCGCTTAGCTTGTTGGATGGTAGTTCACTGCGGCTATTTTTCCTCCCGCTTTTAACACATCTTTGGCGTGGTCGCTGAGATCAAGCTCAACTTGTATCTCCACATTTATTGTAACGTTCTTTACACGCAGAGTCTTCCTTAAGCCTTTAGCGTCCAGCTCCAGCATGTCGCCCTGTACTATGCCCGTGTAGTCATGTTTGTCTGCAAAAGTTAAGGGGATGATTCCAAAGTTAATCAGGTTTGCAAGATGTATTCTAGCAAAGGACTTGACGATAATAGCTTTGACACCAAGATATTTAGGCGATAACGCAGCGTGCTCCCTCGAAGAGCCCTGACCATAATTCTCGCCACCCACGATAAACCCGCCTCCTTTTTTCAAAGCTCTATCCGCAAAACTCGAGTCAACATAACGAAACGCGTATTTGCTTATCTCGGGAATGTTGCTTCTCAACGATAAAATTTCTGAACCGCCTGGCAGAATGTCATCGGTTGAAACATTATCGCCCAACTTCAACAACACCTCCCCCTTCAGCCTATCCGGTATCGGCTCGAAGCTAGGCAAAGGTTTGATGTTAGGTCCCCTCACGATTTCTGTCACATGAGCCTTTTCGGTCGGAAAGATAAACATG
>CAYGYP010000306.1:0-3146 GCA_964354115.1 uncultured Candidatus Bathyarchaeia archaeon
CTGTAGAAGGGCCAGCGCCCCGACCGGTGAAGGTTGAGGCGCTGACCAGGCACTGAACAGGAGGTTCCTGAGCGAGCTCTAGGTGGGCGTTCCGTGGCCGGCAACACACATGCCGTAGCGGTTGGGAGTGGTGACGGTGCTCTTCTTGCAGACGCCGACCATCCAGACCTTGGCGGCGGTGAGGCCGGTAATGTCGATGGTGGCGAGGTTGACGGCGCCGCTGACCATGACGACGGTGAGCCCCTTGTCTGTCCGGTTCACGGCGAAGGCGAGCGTGTTGCCGGTGGCAGGGAGAACGTCGTTGGTCCAGGCGAGGGTCAGCTTGCCAACGCCGGGTGTGACGATGAGAGCGGTGACGGGGAAGACGGTGGGGTCGTGAGGCGTGAACGGCCAGTCCACGGCGTCGCGCTCGTCCTTGACCGTCTGCCCGATGAAGGCGGACCTGTTGGTGACCGCTTTCCCGCAGGCGTAGTTGTACCAGGCCTGGATGAGGTCGCTGTTGAACCTGAGGAAGCGCTTGGTCTGCAGGGCGAAGGCGTCCCTGATGAGGACCTGGGCGCTGGTCTTGGGGTTGGCGGGTGTAGTGTGACGCCTGACGTAGGCGCGGGTCCGCCAGTTGCTGAAGACGGTACCGGCGGAGTGGCCACGGGCGTCTGAGACGATGGGACCGAACTTGACTTTGGCCATGGGGTGCACCTCCACAGGGGAGGGTACTTCCGCGGAAGTTGCATCTGGAAGGGTGAGGCGACACGTGCCCGGGCAAAGGGATGGAAGCTAGGGGTAGGGCGGCAGGTCGGCGACGAGAGCACGCTGGAGCTGGTGGTAGTCGTGGCTGAGCATTCCGCCGGTCCCTGGGGGGCCGAGCGCGGTGTAGACCGTGGCGTCAGCCTTCTTGGGGTAGGTGACTTCCATGTGACCGGAGGTGAGAGGGTTGCCCTGCCAGCCGTAGAAGTAGGGGCCGGAGCCAGCGTAGGCGACGCCGAATTTCCAGCCGGTGGGGTAGTCTGCGGGGTTCCAGCTGTACCAGATTTTCCAGTTGGCGCCGAGGTCCTGGCGGCGGATGGTGAAGGCGGGGTAGGTGAAGTCCTTGCGGGGCCAGAGGTAGGCGGGGGTGGTGACGACGGGGCGGTTCTGGCGGATGAAGAGGTTTACCCCGTGCATTTCGTTGGCGGCGGCGTCCTGCCAGTAGTAGTGAAAAGAGAACCTGGTGTGGGACCACCAGGACATGAGCAGCTTCCACTGCTGGCGGTTAGCGTACCGGGCAGAGGAGATCTTCTGGTGGGGGCGGACGCGGGCTCGGACGATTTGCTTCCCCAGCATCTCGTAGTAGGTCACCGGGCCCACGGACCCGCGAATTCCGGAGACAAGAGGGCCAGCTTTCACCCTTGCCACAGGTCAGTCCTCCCAGCAGGAAGGGACAGCTAGCCACTGGGCAACCCAGGGGTTGAAGAAGAGAAATTCGTCGTGCATAGCTCGGCGGATGTTGACGCTCATCCACTGCTGGTATCCGGTCCTCCCTCGCCGTCGTCCCCAAAGAGCCCACCCTGCTCGCTCTGCGGAAGAGGTAAATCGGTAAAACCTGTCGGCGGTTCTGAAGGCGACGTTCTGCGGAAGGAGACTACCTTCCCGGACGACCTTTTGGAGGAGGCGTCTTCGGACTCTGGTTTGGCGGGTACTGGGCATGAAGACGAGTCCGGCGACGGGTCCGATGATGAACTCAGCCAGGGAGCCTCCAACGATGCGACGCAAAGGAACTTCTCCCAGTTTCCGAGCGCGGAGGGGTAGCGGTCAAAGACGTGGAGCCACTTCAGGCGGTCCACGGCCATTATGACACCGTTGGGTAAGAGGTACACCACGTGGCCGGCAGCGAGCCAGACGTCTGCCTGATAGGCGGTGTGAACGGGGACGACGGTCCAGCCGGGCTCGCCAGGGGGGCGCAGCCAGGTGGTGATGTGGTGGCCCTGAAGGAAGTTACGGCTGGTACGGAAGCGCTTCATGCCTGAGGGGGCGGTGGGCGCCTTTGCGAGCTCCTTTGCGAGGTAGCTGGCCAGCTGCTCGGGCTGTTCGACGCGCTTGATGTGCACAATGGCCGCCCCGGTGAGCTCCTCCCACTGGCGTGAAAGCCAGCGCTGCGGAAGAGGAGCGCCCCTAGCGGCCATGTGCAGGTGGGGCCAGCCCTTACGGGTGACCTCCCAGACCACAAAGTACTCGAATTCGGCCTTGGGGTGTAGGCGGCGGATGCGCTTTATGAGGTGGCCTAGAGCGATGGAGAGCCCCCTGAAGGCCGTTTCCGGGTCCGGGTAATGCTGTGGGTTGCACGTCAGGGTGATGAAGCGGTGGGCCTCCACGCCCTGTAGGGCGTTCACGAGGCGTTTCTTGAGCCGTGGAGCGCATTGAGGGCATGACCACGAGCGACACCGAAGGGGAACGGCGGTGAAGACCCCGTCCTCTTCCCTGACTGCCGACCAGGCTCCGCAGTACCCGGCCATCTCGTCCTCAGGCCTCTCCAGCTTTGTGGCGTGGAGGCCTGGGGTCACAATACCACAGCGCGGCGAAATGTGCTAGTACCTAATCAAGTTAACTGTACTACTCCCCACTTTGACGCCTGCGGGCGGCCTAGCCAGACGGGAGCAGAAGGGAGCACCCGCTCAGCAGATTCCTCCACTGGCGGGTGCTTCCTTACCGCTGAGCGGTACGCTCCACCTCTGGGACGCTGGGCCCTCCGGGCTATAAACGGCTGGCCTTCCTTCCCCGAGGCGTTTCCAGTTTACCACCGCGGTCAACCCCTTCGCCAGGGGCGGCCTGCGGGAAGGGAGCGAGACCGGACTTTCCCTAGAGGTGACGCGCGCGCGCACCTTCCCAGGCCGCACCTGGCCGTCATAATTAGAGTGTCCGTCGGCAGCGCCGTGGTGTGAAATCGGTGGGATGAGTTAGGGGGAGAGCGCTGCCGACGGGCTTCTGGAAGTAGCCCGGCGGCAGGGGTGGGGTGGTGGGGCGTGGCTGTTGGTGGCGGCAGCGCTGAGGCCCGCCACGGTGGGCGGGCTGCACTTTTGAAGACGTGGGCGGGCGTGGTGGGCGTGGTGCGTCAGCCGCCCACGGTGACGGGCCGGCAGGATCTCGAGGTCGGCGCAGAACGCGGACCACGT
>CAYGYP010000307.1:0-3145 GCA_964354115.1 uncultured Candidatus Bathyarchaeia archaeon
GGAGGAGGAGACGATTCTCCTCTCCTGATTCATCGTGGAGGGGGATTGCGGCAGGCCCGGACTATCGTTAAAATTCGTCCCGTATCGCTAGAACGATGAAAGGAATTCGTTTGTTCTATTTCTGGCTGCCGGGGAGGCGGAACCGCGGACCCAGCCCAGAAAAGAAGACTTATAAGATGAAAGGAGATTGAAATGAAAACCCGATCAAACGCTTGCGTCTCGTTAATCTTATTCTTGCTGGTCCTTGTCTTGTCACCTGGTTTTGCGGGCGCAGGGACAAATATTTCCAATTCTCCGAGTTGGTGGTCCACTTGCCCGCGGGTTACTGTAACCCCAGACGGCAACGTTCATGTGATCTGGGTCGAGGAATACGGCGGTACTTCCGGAGACGTGTTTTACTCCAAATACGATATCTACGCCAAGACTTGGAGCTCTCCTCTCAACCTGAGCAATTCTTCTCAGGTTTATAGCTCTGAGAACAGAGCGGCCGGAATCGACAGCGACCCCTCTGGCAATATCCTTGTCTCCTACTTTGAGAATATCAACAAAAAGATTAAGCTGAGAGTCTTTACGAACGGCGGCTGGACAGTTCCGATCGATGTAGCCTCTACCTCCGGAGATTGTGATTCGGTGAGGGTGGCTGTAGACACAAGCGGAAATGTCTTCATGACCTGGTGGGATATGAGCGAATATGTCTGTTATTCAAGGGCTTATGTTAACGGATACGCGGAGAGTGTAACCGCTATCAGCAGTGGCGGTTCGAAGTATCCGGATATCGCCGTTGGCAACAACGTCGTCTTCGCCTGCTGGACGAAAAGGGATGCTGTCTATCAAATTTACTATACCTGGCGCGCGAAGACGCCGGGAGCCCCTTGGTCAACTCCCCAGATCGTCTCGGCCAGTAGTCTTAAACAGCAAGTGCCGGCAATTGAAATCGACAGCAATGATATCGCTCACATCGTTTTCACGCCTGTGCTAGCGGATGGGAGCCGGATTGTCCAATACTCTTATTGGACGGGGAGCGGGTTCAGCTCACCGCAGGATCTCTGTGGAGCAACCCTGCTTCACTACCCAGCCCTTCATGAAAGAGGGAACAATATCTACAGCGTCTGGCAGGTCGGCGGCTATGAAGGCGGCTCGAGCATCGATTACAACAGCCGCATTTCCGGAACTTGGCAGGGGGAGAAGGCTATTCCCAGTTCATCCGGATCCACATATTGCGATGTCGCCGCCAGTCATTACCAGGATAAAATCTACTATGTCTGGGATGCTTCAGGCGACATATATATTGACGCCCTCACCGGGCCGGGGCCCTTTGCGCCAGCCAGCGATATCCCGGTGCCCGGAGATTACAACGGCGATAACATCACAGACATCGCGGTCTGGCGGCCAGCGAATGGCTACTGGTATATCAGGGGTATAGGGGATTATCAATGGGGAATGCTCGGGGATATCCCCGTGCCGGCGGATTATAACGGGGATGCATCAGATGAAAGAGCAGTCTGGAGACCATCAGATGGCTACTGGTATATCAGGGGTATGGGGGATTATCAATGGGGAATGTTCGGAGATATCCCCGTGCCGGGTGATTATGACCAAGATGGTAAGTCAGACATCGCTGTTTGGAGACGCTTAAATGGATATTGGTATATTCAGTACGCCAAAGGAGGAACAGCAGCCATAGAATGGGGAATGCTCGGGGATATCCCCGTGCCGGCGGATTATAACGGGGATGCATCAGATGAAAGAGCGGTCTGGAGACCATTAAATGGCTACTGGTATATCAGTGGTATGGGGAATTATCAATGGGGAATGTTCGGAGATATCCCCGTGCCGGCGGATTATGACCAAGATGGTAAGACAGACATTGCTGTTTGGAGACCCTCAAATGGATATTGGTATATTCAGTACGCAAAAGGAGGAACAGCAGCCATACTATGGGGAATGTTCGGAGATATCCCCGTTCCGGGTGATTATAACGGCGATAACATCATAGATATCGCGGTCTGGAGGCCTTCCGACGGCATCTGGTATCTAAAAGATATCGGTAATGTCAACTGGGGAATGGGAGGAATATAGGATAATTATGCTGGGGAACCGCCGGCGATATACTCAATCGCTTTAGCAAAACGCCAGCTATCCTCTTCTGTAAGATCACTACCTCCTTTCCATTCTTCTTTATTCTAGCCTTTATCTATGCATAGGCATCATCTCTCATTTTGAGTGAGAATCCTGCTCAAGAGCGCCTCATGACTTCCAAGGCCCTCCTTTCTAATTCGCCCTCTGTTTATCCAAAAAATAGAGGGCCCAGACCTGAATGCGGCATTTTGACGCGTTTTAGTTAGCTTTTCATTGTTAATTCAAACCTCCCATGCTGTTTTTCCCACCGTGCGTATTGACTCAGCCGCCTCAAAAGGTTTACGATGAGTTAAGCGAAATATAGGGGCAAAACAAATGATATTGACAGCTATTTCACTAATTAATAAAATACTGGCCTCATGATAAGTAACAGAAAATTATCGGGACAAGGAAAAAGCTTAGAAAGTCTTTTTCGGGCCCATATAAATCCCCGCTTCGTAATCGATCTCCCCAAATTCAGGCCGTATTTTGCCCCTATTTTATGGTGAAAGAGAGGGGGGGAATTAAAGAATTCCGGCGCTGGCGGGCAGAACGGCAAGCAGCAGGCAGATACGGAACTGAATAAGCGTGAATTTTTGGGGACGGAAAAGTGTCTGTTGATTTTGGATATTAACGGCGGTAGCTTGTGCAAAAATTCCATCTTGACTTGCTTCTTTCAAATCCCGTGATGTTTCTTACAAAGCTCGAATCATTTATATCATTTACTCAAACATATCCCGGGAGATCGACATGCCAGGAAAATATGCCATGGGCTGGATCCCGGATTACTCTGATATCAGGGATTACATCGAAGAAACCGAAGAGGTCGGGGAAATCCTGAAGCCCACGGGACTTCCGCTCAGGGAGCGAGCGAAAAAAGCGCAAAAAGAAAAGGCTCTGCCACCGACAGTAGATTTAAGGGAGCGGTGCCCGCCCATCGAGGACCAGGGCCGTCTGGGCTCTTGCACGGCTCACGCCGGAGTCGGCATCATCGAATACTATGAGAGGAAATCTTTTGGCCGGCATA
>CAYGYP010000308.1:0-3145 GCA_964354115.1 uncultured Candidatus Bathyarchaeia archaeon
AAGTGTCGAGATCTATACTACGACCTACCTAAACATGGAGTCCAGCAACTTTCAAACATCACCAAACCCGAAATCGAAGAACCTGCTAATGACAAAGAAACCCATACGCGAACTAGCGCGCGGGCATGGTGGAAGTTGTTGTGCAGGAGCCCGCGCTTTATCCAGAGTCTATGGATGTATGCCCAAAAGCCGGGGATGGGAGTTGAACCCATATGGAGCGGCTCTGCAGGCCGCCGCTTCAACCGTTCAGCCACCCCGGCAATCCAGATATCTTCGAGACTGCAATAAATACGTTATTTAGCCAGTCCTAGTTTTCTCACAACTTCTCTGTAGGCTGCCAAGGCTGATTCTTCGTCTATGGCGTTCTTTATGAGCATTCGTCCATCGTTGAAAAGGCTGATTTCATAGTTCTTATATTCGAATATTATGGCAAGTTGAGACTTCACACGAACCCTAAACTGCTGCTTGATCAATTCGTAAACTTCGCTGAGCTTCAGCCTGAGCGGCTTCTCAGGGTTAACGTTAACTGTGTTTCGTCCACACAGCCAGGCAAGCTTCTCTCTGGCCTTTGGCACGGCTTTGCTCGCCTGACATGCTGGGCAACTGGCTCTTTTGAAAATGTCGATTGAAGCAAAGTACATGTCACTGAAGTCGCAGATCAGTAGCTTACCCTTCAAAGTTGAGCCTATGCCTGTCAAGACCTTTATCGTCTCCATGGCTTGCATGGCTCCTATTATTCCAGGCGTCGCTCCGAGCACTCCTCGCACATCACAGGACAGCAGAGTGCTGTCATTGACGTTTGGGAAGATACACTCTAGGCATGGAGTCTCAGGGGAAGCGAAGACCGAAATGCTTCCTTCGAGTCCAATAGCTGCCCCGAAAACGTACGGAATTCGAAGTTTTACACAGGCACGATTGATCAAATAGCGTGTTCTCATGTTATCCAAGCCGTCAACGACGCAGTCGACCCTTGACAGCAGCCTCTCAGCGTTGCCCTCGTTCAGGTTTTGAGGAACAGCCTCAACCTTCACAAGTGGATTAGTCTTCTCCAGCCTCTTCGCCGAAACCTCAACTTTGGGATAGAGCAGGTCATCGGGGCCGTACAGAATCTGCCTGTGCAGGTTATCCATTTCGACGGTATCTTGGTCTATAAGGCGAAGATTTCCAACTCCGGCCAGAGCCAGGTAAAGCGATGAGACAGTGCCTAATCCACCGAGTCCGACCACTGCAACCTTTGATTGAGCGAGTTTCTTCTGCCCTTTGCGGCCGAGTTCTTTCAGGATCATTTGGCGGCTGTAGTATTCGTTGAAGCTTGGTATCGCCCTAGTCTTAGGCATTTCAGAGCTTCTCCTAGTCTGATTCTGCTGCTAGTCAGTTCTATATCTACCTTTTTTCAAGAACTGCTTCTCAAAAACCTCTCTGACCTTTTCTATGGTGTCCGCCTCTTCGGCTTTCTTATCGTCTCTGATGCGGGTTATCCTAGCGAAGCGCAGGGCCATGCCGCACTTGTATTTTGGACTTCTCTGAATCTCATTGTATGCTACTTCAACAACTATTTTCGGCACAACGACAACCATCCCTCGCCGTTCACTTATTGCCAGTTCCTTGAGCCGTCTCGTCATCTCCACAATTTCTGCGTCCGTCAACCCCTTGAAGGTCTTGCCAACCTCCAGAAACTCGCCAGTTCCAGCATCACGTGCTGCCAAGTGGTAGTCCGAAAGCCACCCATGCCTCCGACCATAACCATATTCTGCCGCCACAATGACAAGATCCAAAGGTTCAAGAACGGGCTTGATCTTAAGCCAATGCTTTCCACGAATTCCCGGAGTATACGGGCTGTCAAGCCTCTTCGCCATCAACCCCTCATGACCAGCATTCATAGCCTCACTCAGAAGCTTCTCAGCTTCCTCAACTCTGTCAGTGACTATCTGCTTGGTCAACGGTATCTTCCCGGCCTTTTCTGCCAGTATCTGCCTCCGCTGAAGATATGGAAGAGAAACAAGATTCTCTCCATCAACGTACAGAATATCGAACAGATACAGCTCGACAGGTATTCTTTCCGCCATTTCTCTTATGGCATGAACCCTTCTAAATCGTCGCATCAGATGCTGAAAAGGAACAGGATGCCCCTGACCGTCAACTGCTATTACTTCGCCTTCCAGAACCGCCTCTTTCGCCTCCACATTTCCTCTCGCAACTTCAACAATTTCTGGCAGACTTCCAGTCACGTCCGTCAGCCTTCTGCTATAGATTCTCACATCATCACCAAGTTTGTGAACCTGAACCCTAGCCCCATCATACTTAAACTCAAAGGCGGTCTTGCCGCCATGCTCATTTAGAGCCTCCGCAACAGCGTTTGCCATTTGAGCCAGCATGAGACTGACAGGCCTGAACACTCTAAAACTGATACTGGACAAGCCGGCCACCCCCTCCGTCCTTGCAATGGCAGCGACTTCACCAACGTCGCCAACAATCATACTTGTCTTCTGCACATCCTCAAGCGGAATCTCAAATGCTTCCGCAACGGCCTGCTCCATTAATCCTTCATGGAAACCTGTCCGCATTTCCCCAATGAAAACCTTGACCAGATATTTCGCTTCAACCGGCGAGGCCAAGCCTAGCAGAGCCTCAATCAAACGTTCTTTCTTCTCCCTTGAACCATGCCCAACCGTTTCAGCAATAGCCTCGAAGGTACGCCTAACTTCCATTATCGTCAGAGTCTTTTCAACAAGCAACGTCTGTTTCTTGACTCTGCTGTTCTCAAAGACTGTTTTTGCTGCTGAACCTACGTCACCAGTTCTGCTGAAAGCCTCAGAGAATGCCTCCCAGCGAACTCCGGTTACACGTTCCATGATTTCACTCAATGTGGCCCAACTCACGTCAAGCGTACGTTGGCTCCATTTTGGGAATGGCCTGCCCAGAATCATCGAAATAGCCGGTTCGACTTCTTGAGGTTGCAGAGCCTTCAAGAACTCACCTGCGAGGCCTATCATGAGAACCCGCTTTTTCGTAGCTTCCAACTTCTCGCACAATTCGGCCAACGCCAAGAAACTGGTCAGCATGCTCCAGAACACTCGAATTTCCAAATAAGAAGCCAAGACAAATAAACGTTGTTCACACCTGCGTCAGGCAGACTGGAAAACCA
>CAYGYP010000309.1:0-3139 GCA_964354115.1 uncultured Candidatus Bathyarchaeia archaeon
GGAGAGGTCACGGCTCAAGGCCGCACGATTCTTTTTGTCAGTCATTACATGACCATGATCCAGGCTCTCTGCGGCAGATGTCTTCTTATTCGATCCGGCCAGATTGTCAGCGATGGACTGCCTTCATTGGTGATACCGCAATACATTGGGTCTGATGCACAAACAGGAGTCGCTGGTCTAGGATCCATCTCTCTGGAGAGGCGAAATAATCGAGCATCTCTGACTTCAGTCAGAGTCTTGAATGAAAACAAAGAAATTGCCAGTTCGATACCTATGGGCAAAAGCCTAGATGTTGAATTTTCTTTCGAGGTTTATGAGAGGGATTTGTCTTGTCCCGAGTTCGGTATCGAATTGAGGACCGCTCTCGGGCAGCCTGTGCTGTGGCTGGTATCCCATGAGACCCATGGAGCCCTGCCGCCGGCCTCAAAAGGCGGGAAAGTCACGCTCCATATTGATCGCCTCGATTTAATGCCGGGGATTTATTATATAACTCTTGGGCTCTCCAATAAGCTTGAACAGCTTGAGTTAATCCAGGACGCGATCAAATTAGAAATTACTCCCTATCCGGTTTATCCGACGGGAAAGCTGCCACCTCCTCGAACCCAAGCAATCATGTTTGCTCCTTGTTCGTGGACCCATGAATATCAATAAGTCAGACTTGTCTTAGGCGCCTTCATGAGTTGGTGATAGCATGCCATAATTTTCGGAGCCTTGATGGGCGGCTTTTAATAAGTGGTATTGTCTCGAAATCCTAAGAAATGGAAAAAATTCGGGTTGGACTCGTAGGCTGTGGGGCTCTTGCCGAGTCAATCTACCTGCCTTTATTGACTGAGCATCCGGGTTATCAGATAGTATTTCTTGCGGATATCTCAATGGTTAGGGCACAGGCCTTGGCTTTGAAATATCATGTTAGCTCCTACTTCGATAATTATCAGGAAAGTATAAAAAATACTATTGCGGATGCGGTCGTACTGGCGTTGCCGAACTACCTGCATGCAAAGGCTGCTGTTGATTATTTGAATGCTGGCCTTCATGTTTTGGTAGAAAAGCCCATGGCGACTTGTGTCGCCGACGCACAAAGTATGATTGATGCTTCAAGGGCAAATAATAGAGCATTGGCTGTTGGATTGGTGAGACGCTTCTTCGCGACGACACAATTTATCAAAGAATTGATCGATAAGCGCACATTCGGCGGTCTGAGGTCGATTTCGTTCGAAGAAGGCAGAGTATTTAGTTGGCCGATTAAAACTGATTCGCTTATTAATAAAAAGCTTTCGGGTGGGGGTGTATTGATGGACATTGGCGTCCATGTAGCGGACCTAATGCTCTATTGGCTTGGAGAAGTAGAATCCCTTGAATATTACGATGACAACAGGGGCGGAGTCGAAGCCGAATGTTATATCCAGTTTGAGACAAGAGATCATGTAGCAGGCTCGGTAAAATTAAGCAGACTTAGAAACCTGCAGAATATGGCCTATCTTAATTTCGATGGAGCCTTTATCGAAATGGGCCTAGAGCCCAACTCGTCGATCACTTTGAAATTCAACAGAACCTTTGCTTTTGAAGGAACTTCAGATCCAGAGCACACTCCGCAACAGCCCCTGGCCGTTTTTCAGAGGCAACTTGATAATTTTCACAGTGCCATTACTGGCGATGGCCAAGTTTTTATTCCCGGGGAAGAAGGAATAAAATCTTTAACCTTTATAGAAAGATGCTATCACTCCGCAAAGCCGCTATCTAATTGTTATCAACATTTTTAATATGATAGAAAAACAAAATCTGGCGCTTTGCGGATACGAAAACAAAAGGGTCTTCATTACCGGCGCCACCGGGTTCATCGGCGGACGATTATCGGAAATACTGGCCATAGAATGCAATGCGCAGGTAAAGGCTTTAGTACGCGATTTCTCAACGGCAATTCGAATCGGCCGTCTGCCGATTGAAATCTGCCAAGGTGACGTTACAAAAATCGATGATGTCCGACTGGCCATGAAAGGAGCTGATTTTGTTTTTCACTGTGCCTTTGGAAACAAAGGCGATGCAAAAGACAGATCTGTTGCCACTACTCTCGGAACAGAGAATGTTTTGAAAGCCGCAATTGAAGAAGGAGTCCAGAGTTTTGTCTTTCTTAGCACTCAGAGTGTGTATGGGAATCGAAATGCTGAATGGATCGATGAAGAGACGCATAAAAACCCAAAAGACGATCAATATGCTCAAAGCAAACTCCAAGCAGAGAAAATTGTCCTAGGATATTATAAATCTGGGGTGAAGACGGTAATCATCCAGCCGACTGCAGTCTACGGGCCCTGGGCACCATCGTATGGAACAAGAGTTTTTGACCAGATGCATAAAAACGTAATCCCTCTAATTGATGGAGGACTCGGGATATGCAATGCGGTATATATAGATGACTTGGTTCAGGCATTATTGCTTGCGGCCATTAATGAAAAATCATATGGTCAGAGTTTTCTAATTAGCGGGATGGAATTCTGTACGTGGAAAGAATTCTGGGGATATTTTGAAAGTATAATTGGCGAAAAGAGGACAAAATCGATTAGCAGAAGACATGCCTTAAGCCTTTTCAGAAAAAGTAAGAAGAGGCCTTCTTTTATTAAGCTGATAAAGATAGATTCCAGTGTTTTGTATGAAATTCTTAGGGTAAGATGGATTTCCAGGATTTTTATTATTGTGAAGAGAACTATACCAAATAGGCTACTTTTTTGGACAAAAAAGGCGATGCTGGTTTCGCCTAACAAGGAACAAGGAAAAGAACAGGATAGATCACGCGCGTCATACGTTGTCTTTGATCCAAGCAGCATTGATTTTTTTACTTCTAAAACGAAGATTAGGATAAAAAAAGCTACAGAGATACTGGATTATAGGCCACGGTTTTCTTTGAGATCTGGATTTGAGATAACCGGACAGTGGTATAGATGGTTTTATTCCAGCAGGCAACAGGATAAAAAGCAATAAGAGGGTTCTTATTTCATGCTTCCTTTGATATCAATAATTATCCCCGTACATAATCGCCCTAAGCTTCTGGGCGAAGCCTTATCTTCAGTTTCCGCTCAAAAATACAGCCACTATGAAGTCGTTATCATAGATGACGGCTCAGTTGAGCCCATAGATCAAGTTATTG
>CAYGYP010000310.1:0-3135 GCA_964354115.1 uncultured Candidatus Bathyarchaeia archaeon
GGATAGGCAAAGGTTATATGTTGCTGATGTTACTTTGCTGTATTTGCGGGTGCAATGTGATGCAAGGTGACCGCCAAATTCAAGACCGATTCTGAAACAAGTCTAACGATAGATTATCGCCCGCTTGACCTTGAAAAAGAAATACGCCAATTCTGGGAAAAAAACGATACTCAGCAGAAGCTGATGGATTTTAGAGAGAAGAACAATATCGGCCTTTTGGGCTTTGTTGAAGGTCCTCCTACGCTGAACGGGATCCCACATGTTGGTCATGCGCGGGGTCGCGTGATGAAAGACCTTCGCTACCGCTGGAAAACCATGCAGGGCTATCACGTACCCTTCTGGGCTGGATGGGACTGTCAGGGCTTGCCAGTTGAGTTGGAAGTTGAGAAACTCCTAGGCGTCAAGAACAAGCGAGAGCTTCTGGAAAGAGTAGGCGAAGAGCGTTTCATACAGGAATGCAAGAAAGCAATTGTGAAATATCATCGAGAATGGGTTGAAGCAGACAGGAAGCTTGGGGTTTTCATGAGTCATGAAAGGGCTTACTGGACATACTATGATAGCTACATCGAAAGAGAATGGCAATACCTGAAGCGTGCTTGGGACCAGAACTTGCTCGAAGAAGGCCACTACGTTGTGGCTTACTGCCCAGGTTGTCAAACAAGCCTCAGCAGCGCCGAGGTAGGCTACGAAGATTCGTACCAGATGGTTGAAGACCCAAGCCTGTACTTCAAATTCAAAGTAGCCAACAGCAAAAACGAGTACTTCCTAGTCTGGACGACAATGCCCTTCACACTTGTAACAGACACAATGCTAGCTGTTCACCCGGAAACCGAATATGCAAAGGTGAAGGTTAAGGGCGAAACTTGGATCCTAGTGAAGCAACGTGTCGAGCCAGTGATGCAGGAATTAAGCATTGAGAAATACGAAATAGCGGAAACGGTTTCTGGCAGAAGCTTGGAGGGCACCAAATATGATTTTCCATTCAAGGATTTGGTTCCGAAGCAGGTGGAACTGGAAGGCCAGCATGAACTGGTGCACAAGGTCGTACTTGAGGACTTTGTGGACGTTGACACGGCTACGGGAGTGGTGCATCAGTCTCCTGGAAACGGTGAAGAAGACTTCTTTGCTGCGCAGAAACGCGGCGTTCCTATATTTGCGCCATTCGACGATGAAGTTAGGTTTACAAGCGATGCAGGAGTGTTCAATGGCCTATTTGCCAGAGACGCTGACGATGAAGTCATCGAAGAACTGCGCAAGAGAGGCCTGCTTGTCGACGTCAAGACTGTGAAGCATGAGTATCCGACGTGTTGGCGTTCACATCATAAGCTTGTTTGGCTGGCGAGAAAAGAATACTTTCTCAGGACAGATAAGATAAACTCGAAGGTCCTTGAAGCTGCAGAGAAGGTGAAATTCTTCTATGACAGCCCTAGAAACCGTTTTCTCGCCTTCTTGAAAGAGGGCAAACCGTGGTGCATATCCAGAGAACGCGTTTGGGGTGCACCTCTTCCAATTTGGAAATGTGAAAAATGCGGCGCGAAAACATTCGTAGCGAGCAAACAGGAACTGATAGCCAAGGCCACAGAAAAGCCTCAGAGCAATTTTGAACTTCACAAGCCCTGGGTTGACCGCATAACGTTGCGCTGCGAAAAGTGCGGAGCCACGATGCACAGAGAAGACTTCGTGCTTGACACTTGGCACAACAGTGGGGCTTCACCTTACGCTAGGTACAGCGATGAGGAGTTTGCCAAATATGTGCCAGTTGACTTCCTAACAGAGGCAATAGATCAAACCCGCGGATGGGCCAACTCACTGCTTCTGGAGCACGTCATACTGACAGGAAAAGCTGAATCTCCATACAAGGCGTTCTTATTCCAAGGCTTGGTCCAAGACGCCAAGGGCAGAAAGATGAGCAAAAGCCTCGGAAACGTAGTAGAAGCCAACAAGCTCCTAGAAAAATACTCTGCGGACATATGCAGATTCTACATGCTGCGCAAATGCTCTCCAGAGGACTCTGTGAACTTTGACTTCAACGAGCTTGGCCGACGCCCATACCAAGTGCTGTCAACATTGCACCATCTGAGCCGATTTCTCTTGCAGAATGCTGAATTCGACGGCTTTAACCCAAAGAAAGACACATTTGAAAAAGCAAAGCGCCGAAAACAACTTAAGAAGGCAGACGGTTGGCTGCTTTCCAAGCTTCAAGAAGCAACAGAAAACTACACGAGCAAACTTGAGACTTGCGAGTTTAACTCTGCCCTGGCTGTTCTAGAAGACTACGTCATAGAAGTCATGAGCAGACTTTACGTGCCTATGGTGAGAAAAGAGCTTTGGACAGATGATCCTGAAACCCTCAACAGAAGACTTGCTGTATACGCGACACTGTTCCATGTTCTGAAAACGGTGACGTTGCTCTTCAACCCCGTAACGCCCTACCTGAGCGAGGCACTATACCAAAGGGTCTACAGAAAGCTTGACCCAACACTAGAGAAATCAGTGAACTTTGAGAGTTGGCCAAAACCAGAAAAGAAAATGCGTAACAAGGCATTGGAGGATGAATTCGACACGTTGTTCAAGTGTGTCTCATTGGCCTACGCGGCTAGACAGGATGCGAAGCTGAAGCGACGGTGGCCTTTGAGCCGCATGATTGTAGTGGCTCCTAAGGACATCCGTGACACTCTGCAAAGCGTCGAAGACCTGTTACTCGAACTGTCAAACGTGAAAACAGCGGAATACGCTCAAGAAGCACCAGCTGCATCTCAGGAAGGCTGGGTCTCGGCCGTTGAGGGCGACTTGCAAGTCTTGTTGGATGCCCACCGAGACGAAGGATTGTTAGGTGAAGGCTTGATGCGGGATCTGGCTCGTAGAGTTCAGGCACTGAGGAAAGAACTCGGCTACGTGCCTACCGATATTCTAGAAGCAGTTCACGTAGGCGATCTTGAAAAAGAAAACATTACGCTGTTGCAGCCCTATCTTAAGGCCATGGCGGAGCTTGTCCGGGCCAAAAAAGTCCAACTGCATACTGATCGCAAAGAAGCAAAGGCAGAGTGGCATGAAAGCCAGATGGACGAAAAGAAACTATCCATCGCCATCGTCAAATAGAACCTGAATAGAGATTTGCATTGGAATGTGGAGCAT
>CAYGYP010000311.1:0-3131 GCA_964354115.1 uncultured Candidatus Bathyarchaeia archaeon
TGGTTTCTATGGCCGTGGCATAGTTGCCAGGTTGCCCAAGATTGTTTGTGTGAACATGGATTGTGTGGGGCAGCTTCAGAAGCTTGTTCACCTTGCACAGTCCGCGAATAATTTCGCGGGGAGTTACGCAAAAACTGGGAACTTGATCGTCTAGACTGTGAACATTCTGCCCGAAGCCCCATGCTTCTAGGCCGCCTGGATTGACGATTTTTATAGCATATCCTTTTGTCGTTGTCAACATCCAGGCGACGTGTCTGGCGAGCTCCTCGATCTCTCCTTGCTCCAAGTATTCAAGTACGAACCACCAGTCTCCTAGAAGTGGATATGTGGCCTTGTCAACCATTGGGGTGTCGTTGAGTTCTTCATGAGTGTGTTTAGCTTCTAGAGGAGGCATGGAAGGGTTCATTATTGTAGTGTAGCCCATTCTCGCGTATCTGTATCCTGTCGTGAAAGTTGAGGGAATCGAGTATCCAACCCCAGACCTCGTTTTGGGCGTTTTTCGTTCCACGTCCTTGAAGTGGTCCTCAGGCCTCAGAAGTCTTCCGGTGTTTACTTCTGAACCCGCTATGTGAGTATGAATATCCACTCCACCGGGCATAACAATCATCCCTGAGGCGTCTATTTTGCGAGCCCTGCGCCCATCGAGTTTTTCAACAATCTTGCCGTCTTTGACGGCGATGTCCATTTTTTCGCCGTCGACACCGTTAATCGGGTCGTAGACGAAACCGTTCCTTATTAGCAGCTCCATTTACGTCTCCTCCCTTCTACTGCTGGCTTTGATCTTTTTGACCTCAGAGAGAATTTTCGCCAATATTTCTTCGTCAGGCAACACTCCTTTGGGAGGCATAACGACCTTCTTAAGCGGGAGGGGCACGTGATCCATGCGATATGCTGTTCCCTTAGCTTCTATCCCGACAAATGCAGATGGAAAAACCACATCAGCCATTTGGGAAGTTGCATTCATGTGTGGGTCAATGACTATCAACGGATTCTTGATCAGATGCTCAGCGGCCTTTCTCGGGAAGTTTGAGACTGGGTCTGAGGCAACAACCAAGGCTGCATCTGATTCTTCGCGCAGAAGAACGTCAACGGCTGTCGTTTCTCCAGGGTTGTAACGCGGATACGAAAGCGAAAAGTCAACAGCATACGGGAAGCCTGTTTGCCACGTGAAGACTGTGTCTGCGCCGGTTACGTTAAAATGCCCTCTCATTGGTATTATCATGAATTTTGTCCGCATGTTCAGGTCACGTGTTAATGAAAGTGCGGCGTCAACGTTCCTCAGCTTGCCACTGCTCATGGTTAGTCCAAGCCCGAAGAATATCACTCCAAAATTGCAGTTGACCATAACGTCAGCAACTTCCTCCAAATATTCTACTGGGACCCCAGAAACTTCATCAACATCAATTTCTTCGTCACGGATCAAGGCTCTGAAAGCTTCGAATAGTTCATAATCCTTGTTAGGCTCAACTTGAATGAAGTAGTCAGCTATTTCAGCAGACCTCGTCTTTCTAACATCAACAACTATCAGTTTTCTACCTTCCTTCAACAGTGCGGGAAACGGTTCCTTTCGGGCCGCTGACAGAACGTTTGCCCCTGCCTTGGGGAGCACTTTCCTGAGTACACTCTGAATCTTCTTCCTAACGTTTGAGGCTTTGACCTTGCTTAGGTATCCTTTCCATTCATTTTTCTCAAATCTACCATCTGAAAAGTTCGTGTACCTCTCAATGTGCCTCGGGTGAGCTGCCCAAGGGTTGCTTCCCCAATAAATCACCAAATCTGCTCTGTGTCTAACTTGTCCCAGAGTACAAGTTGCGATACCTACATCTTGAATGCTTAACGCAGACGGCCCGTGACAGATGGTTGACGTGTTGTCGATTACTCCGCCCACTTCCTCTGCCAACTCAAGGCCAACACGCGTGGCCTCACAACTGGTCGAGCTCCAGCCGTACAGCAAAGGATAATTCGCCTCAGCCAGGATCTCCGCAGCCTTTCTTATGGCTTCTCTGAACGAAGTCTCAACGAGTTCGCCATTTTTTCTGAGAAGTGGTTTCAAAATCCTGTGACTGCCGTAACCCAGGAATTTTGATTCGCTCATGGCGCAGCCATTCTTGACCTTGACGATCTTGCCATCTTGGAGTGTTAACTCTATGTCGTCGCACAGGCAACCGCAAACTGGACAAGTCACAGCCTTAACAACTGGCATGCCACTACTTCCTGAACTGCTCCTTCAAAAGTTCTGACAGGTTTAGCAGAGGCTTGTCTTGTGCAGGTTCGATCTCTGCTTGGATGCCTTTCAAGGAGGGCATTCCGATGCTGTGGGTTTCAGGATTAACAACAACGTTTGCCCACGGACCATAAGGGATGAAAATCATTCCAGCATGCGGGGCTCTGGGTGATTTGATGGCCTTGACTACTACTGAGCCATATGCTGTGGAGACTAGAACATTACTTTTTTCTTTTACGCCAAGTTTCTTCAAGTCTCCAGGATCAACGTGACAGATTGAAACACTGTCTCTGTACTCATCGGAAGCTTTTCCCTGCTCCTTCCCCACGCCTTGGTCAATCGTCCGCCCTGTAATCAACGTCACTTGCAATTTTGGCCTTTCTCCAATCTGTCTGCTTGGGTCTTTATTCTAACACGGACTGTTACCTTTAAATCTTGACGAAGAAATTCCGGAAAGGGCAACAATAATCCAGCCTCGACGTGGAATACATCGCCCTCTGTAGAGAGCCTTTTAAATTGAGTTGGGAAATCGCTGTCGTACTTGCAGATCAGCTAGGAACATGATTGTTCGGTGAAAGCATGATTATTGAAGTTGAAGGTCTAGTCAAACACTACGGCGACGTCAACGCCGTTGACGCTGTCACTTTCAGCGTTAAGAGGGGAGAAACCTTTGGCCTTCTAGGTCCAAACGGTGCTGGGAAAACGACGGTGATGGAAATCCTGTGCGGGTTAAGGAAATTTGACAGAGGAAGAGTTGCTGTTCAAGGCTTTGACTTAGTCAAGAATCCTTACAAGGTTAAAGCGTCAATTGGGTTTTGCCCTCAGGAATATTTCTGTATGACTTGTTGAGCGTGCGTGACAACTTCGCTTTCCGTTTCGCTCTACTCCCTTAGCTCCAAGAAATCCA
>CAYGYP010000312.1:0-3129 GCA_964354115.1 uncultured Candidatus Bathyarchaeia archaeon
TGCGTTTTGCTCATAAGAAAACAACACATGATAGAGTGCGGAGGTGAAAATCCACGGATGGGATATTCGACCTGTATTTGCTAAATCTTCTGTTGACGTTGGGGATGTTTTCGGTTCTGATTTTCCGCGCATGGATAGAACTGAAGAACTACCGTATGATGTGGAAGGAACTGGAATGGAAACAGACATATCAGACTATGGGACGATTGTTAAGGGCTGAAAAGGACATGTTTTCGAAGATGGAGGGCGGCGACGAACTGTATCAGATGCTGTGCGAAGTCTTCAAGGTCAATGGGAAATAGCTCAAGGATAGTGCCACCCGTCAATTAGTTCTTTAACCATTACGTGATGTTTTTCCAGCCCATAACGTCTGAAAGGTTTTGTTAAATGTCTCTGGGATCTAGTCGCAGTCATGTAAAGGCCCTTCTCTAAGTCACGCTTCAGCTTAATCTCAATCTTTTTGAGATCCGCATATCGTGAACCGCATTTCTCGCATCTGAAGCCCTTGTTTTTTCCCATGGATTTCAATCGTTTTCCGCATTTTTTGCACTTTGGGTTATGATACGATACTTTTTGTGCAAGCTTCAATACTCGGATTTTCTCCAGATTTACTGTCAAAGGTCTGTGTTGCGTGGCGCCTCGCACGCTACCATAGGCTTCTACTTTGTCTCCAATAATCAGTCCTGCTGCGACACGACGAAGGCTGCCTGTTGGTTCATAGGCTGCACAGTCAATCTGCCCGGTCTCATCAGTAATCTGGAAAATAACATGCCTTCTTGGAATGGTTCTGGGGCTCGCTGATACAATTCCTCTGGCAATCACGGGACGGTATGGCTTCATTTGACCCAAGCTTTCAGCTCGCTTCAAATGTGCGTCAGTCCCTTGGTTTGTCCTGAAAATCATCCATCTATCAACGGGTTCAAGAGGTCTAATCATTGCAAATGCTTTTTTCACAATTTCCGGAGTCTCGCCTCTAATGCCAAATAATATCGGGTCAGGCCCTCTAGGTGTAATGATTACTCTGTTTTTCTCCAAGTCAATATTATTGAAAGTGTAGGGTGCTGTTGCTCTGTCCATTTCAAAGATTGAGGCTTCATCTACTTTCCTTTTGATTCCATAATTCTCTGGAACACGGTATGCAAGTATTTCGTAGGTGTGGTCTCCTTGAAGAGTCTCACCCACAGCGGCTAGACTGCCAATTATTCCTCGTCCACTTTTGAAACCCACCGCTTCAGCACCAAACTTGGTCAACAGCCTAAATGCGTCTTTGAGGCTCACGATTTGGCTGATTGTATTCTTGGCGAAGATTTTGATTTCCATCGGAATCCTCGCTTTACAGAAGAAGACTATGCCAGGTTCCGTTCCTTTGAATTCAAGGTCGGAATGTTCTTCAACCGTGCTCGTAACAACTTCTTTTATCTTTTTCTCAACGTTTTCGTCGTATTGCATTCTCAGGCATAAGGCGCCATTTCCCCTCGTTTTCCATGGGACATTTGGATTTAGCCTGATCAGATTAGGATAATCAAATAGGCTTGCACCCAATCCTTCGAGTTTTTCGACTAGAAGAGCGGCAACATACGTTGTACATCCTCTTCTCACAGAATCTGTGTCATCCAATCCAATGTGCATTATTCTCTTAGTCATGCTGTGCAGCCCATTCTTCAAAAGAGTTAGAGATCAAAATGGAATGTTATAAAGAGTTGTTCATCTCTAGGTAAAACAAGCAAGTCTTGCTGCATTATCTAAGGTTGCCAGCTCAGTTTCAATGCGTGCGCTACCATCGGCCGGGAAAGAACAAAAAAAGAAGGTTAGTGTTACTTGCGCGCAGCTTCTTCAACTACTATCATTGTCAATGTTGATCTTACTTTGTCAAGTCTTCTGACCCGCCATGTGACTGTCTCCTTAAGCTTGTCCATGGTGTCTGCCTTGACCCTTGCGATTATGTCGTAGACCCCGTAGACGGCGAAGGCTTCATCTACCCCTTCGACCTTTTTCAAATCCTTAAGCACATCAGCTTCTGAACCGATTTCGGTGTTTATCAACACGAAGGCTGTTGGCATTTGAATCTCCAATCGTATTGTTACTTCTATGCATTAAAATATTTTGC
Source organism: uncultured Candidatus Bathyarchaeia archaeon (assembly GCA_964354115.1). GTDB lineage: Archaea > Thermoproteota > Bathyarchaeia > Bathyarchaeales > Bathycorpusculaceae > DASPTR01. The sequence continues at coordinate 2,108 of CAYGYP010000312.1, forward strand.
TACGTGAATCCCACAATACTCAATTCAAAGAGCTTTGGAGACTCAGCATACGTCAAAATCGCAGCCCAATTGACTCTAGGCAATTCATTCAGATACTCGGGCTTCGCCTGGCACTTGTGAAACACATAATCTTATCTTTACCCAGAGGTACTAGGCTTTTGGGTTAACAATGGAAAACTCCCGGGCGAAGCATCCGATCACGAGTGAAGAAATGCGGGCTCTAGAGCTGAACGCAGAGTATTTCGGTGTGTCCAGGCTTCAGCTGATGGAGAACGCTGGGCACCACGTGGCTTTGGAGATCTCTTCAAGGTTCAAACCAGACAAGTCTGTGGCAGTGTTCTGCGGCTTAGGTGGAAACGGCGGCGACGGCTTCGTTGCAGCAAGACATTTACTGTCCTTAGGTTTCAAAGTTACAGTTGTCCTTGCGGGCAGGGTTCAAGATGTTTCGGACAAGGCGACTCTGGAAAACCTGACGGCAATTCGGAGCCTAAAAGAGGAAGTCCCTCTCTGTGAGGCCTATGACAGCACTCTGATACCGAAAATTACTGCAGAAATAGTGATCGACGCACTATTGGGAACAGGCACAAAGGGAAGATTGAGACCGCCCATTCTGCAGATGGTCAAGCAAATCAACGCGATGAATGCTTTTCGTGTTGCAGTAGACGTCCCAACAGGCATCAACGCGGACACAGGTGAAGTTCTAGGCGAAGCCGTTAAGGCCGATCTGACCATAACTTTTCACAGAACGAAAAAAGGACTTGAGAAGGCAAACAAATACCTGGGCAAACTGATCGTAAGAGACATAGGACTGCCTGAGGAATTTGAGAGATTCGCAGGTCCAGGCGATGTCTTGATGGCTACAAAGCCCCGGCCGGCTGAATCACACAAAGGAGACTTTGGCCGCTTATTGGTGATCGGCGGAAGCGAAACGTTCTCGGGCGCACCAACCCTAGTAGCACTAGGTGCGATGCGAACCGGCGTTGATTTGGCCTACGTTGCCGCCCCGAGAAAGACAGCCATTG
>CAYGYP010000313.1:0-3108 GCA_964354115.1 uncultured Candidatus Bathyarchaeia archaeon
ACCGTTGGCCATCAATCCTAAACTCAGAACGCAGTCTTCGTTCGCGCTTTCAAGTCTTCTGACCGGTCGGAATCGATTTTGTACCGCTTCAGGATCAGGGGGTGTCTCTGCACCGCCTTTTCACGATCCAGGACGATCTCTTTCCCATGTTCATTCATAAATACATGATATGGTTGCGTGTTGCTTTCGACTGCATCCACAAGGTCTACTAGAGTAGAAATCGTTCTCCCGTTTGCCAGGACTATTACGGATTCAGTCATATCTTGGTATCCCAAGTTAGTTTCGTCAGCTAAAACGGACGTAAGGATGATGACATTCCTCCGATCCCTGGACGGTTCGCCGTAAAAATAATAACTCCGCAGATGCGATGGGGCATTGTTTTCATCCCAGAGCCGTAAGTAATTCAAGGTCAGACGCTGGAAAACGAGGCCTCCTAATATGAAATAGGATGGCTGTACATCATACTGGAAATGCGGGACCAGCCGAGTAGAGTTAATCGGAAGGGTCAGCTTAATCGGAATAGATAGGGTTTCACCATTCCGTAGCACTTCGAGTTGGATGGTGTCCCCGATGAAAAACTCTTGGACGCGCTGATAGAATATCGTTCGTTCATTCTTGCGAAACTCGACTGTGCCGTCGTTAGCAACAGCTCGTCCTGCCACAGATTGAACGACATCTCCAGTCTTTAGCAGGCCCTCAACGGGCGACCCCGGATATATCCTATTGATTAGAACCCCTGACTGGCTTGGATCTAAGCCGCATTTCGAGCGCAGGTGACGGTTTTCCATCGCTTGCCATGAAATCTCCAGGCTGGGAAACCCGTCGTATTTGCCGTCTTTAACATCTTCTAAAAAATGCTGGACTACGGTGGATGGAACCATATAGCTGATGTTCTCCCCTGAGCCGGCCTGAAACGCGATTCCAACGACGCGACCATCCTTGATCACAGGCCCTCCACTGCTTCCGTCGTTTATTGCAGCGTCAATCTGTCCGCAGAGCAGGCTGGCCTCTCCATGGGCGTATTTATGGACCTCAATCCTAGAGACAATTCCTTCGGTCAAACTCAGCTCCTCGCCGCCTTCTGGAAACCCATAAGCCGTCACGCGGTCTCTTATAGCAACGAGATTGCCGATATCGAGAGGCCGTGAACCGTCAAAAAACTTAGGGTCCTTCACCTTGAGAATGGCAAGGTCGCAAGGATGGGCAATAGCCTCAACCTCAGCTTGCATCTTATCTTCAGTTCCAGCACGTTTGACTTGGATGAACTTGGCGTTCGCGACGACATGAGCATTAGTAAGAATGCGATTACCGGCGATGATGCATCCCGACCCTATTACAGACTCAGAATCTATAAGTTGCCACGGAGCCAAGTAACTATACGCGTAGCATTCGCTGTAAATCTTGACGATGGACCCGACGACGTCCGGTCCGGCAGCAAGCCGCGAACACGCCTGTAGCACCAACAACGTTATAAAAAAGAAAAGACCAAAAAGTCTCTTCAATTTATCACCTCGCACAAAAGTTCTTCATCAGAAGGCATCGAGCTTAGTTTGGATACGTCGTGGTCTTTTTTGCCCTTCATATTCGAGTTGTTGACTCCCTTTGAAGATACTCATTCTTTCATGATCTGCAGGTAACAATAAATTGCCTTTGGGGGTGAAATAGGGGGTGATTTCTTTAACCGATGGTGATTATTTGAGCTACTCCCCAAAAACTGGACAGGGGCTTAAGGTGGATTTTTAGCCTGCCATATCTCAAAAAGAGGTATGGTATGCTTGAGCCTCTCCCCAAATTTCGGACAGAGCAATAAGGTGCATTTTGACCTGCTATAACCCAAGAGGAGGTATGGTAAGATGGTCACTATGCGCAGACAACATGACGCTGCATTCAAAGCCAAAGTCGCTTTCGAAGCCGCCAAGGGGGAGAAGACGCTTGCTCAGATCGCGAGTGAAAGAGTTTCCTTTTTGGCTGTGCCGGCCGAGCGATCCTCTTTGTGACAATTTGCCCCTCCGACCATCGCAAGGAAGTATAAATTACGACTCAAAAAGATCTCAAGGACAGCTCAGGAGCGGTAGTCCATCCGCTCCACCTCTTCTTGGCCTTCCCCATACCCGCAACCTGAGCCGGTATTATTAGGCCAAGATTAGAGCTTGACTTCTTCAGGAACCTTGAGCGGTGGCCTTTTGTTCTCTTCCAGCACCTTGTTCAAGCCCGGCAGGTCCACTCTGATAACCAGATTGATCCTCTCGGCGAGCGCTTCCACTTTCCCGCCAATCTCCTCGAGCAGGAAGAGCTCCGTTTTCGTCGGCGCGGCCGGGTAGCCGCTGATCGCTGACCCGACGGTCAGGAGCTGCATATTGAGCGCCCCCCCTCGCAGGGCATTCTCCCGCGTGCTGGCCGCCCCGAAATCCTTGGGCACGACGTCTTCTTCAAGCGGCCGGAATTTCTCTTCGAATATTTTGGCTGCTGCTTCAACGGCCTCGATCGGGTTTCCTCCTTTCTTAATATCCTGGTTGAGGCTGTCGAGCTGGCGCCGGATGTTTGTTGCGACTGTGACGCACAAACCCATCTTTTTGGCCATCGCCAGCACCCGGGCCAGGGCCTGATTCTGGGCTTCTCTATCAGCGTCCGTCATTTGGAGCCGCGGGTCCGGCCGCACCACCGCCGGGGTCCGGAATTTCTTTCCGTCCACCGTGAGTTCCAGAGCGAATTCCCCCGGAGCGACCAGTGGCAGGGCGACCATTCCGAGCCCGGAGGGAGGGATCCTCCTTCCGTCCTTTGTTTTCGGCGCGACCTGAAGGTTCCAGTGGTCTCTTTGAATCCCCTCTTTGACGGCGAGTTCGAGCTCGAAGACCGGCTCGCTGTCGCTTCCGATGAGCGAGACTTTCGGCCTCTCCTTCGGCTTGGCTTTGAGATAGACTGTCACCGCCATCCCATAGACCGGGTTCCTGGCGGCGAACGGAGGCCTGGTGAAGGATTCACGGCGGGTAGCCAGATAAAACTCCGTCACCGGCCGGACGTTGAAGAGATGAACGTCTGCGGCCAGGACCTCGGGACTCATCTCCTGAAGGAAGGAGATGTCGTCGAGGATCCAGACCCCGCGGCCGT
>CAYGYP010000314.1:0-3108 GCA_964354115.1 uncultured Candidatus Bathyarchaeia archaeon
AGCTAGCTAAGCTAGCTTTAATATTTTGGTCAGGACCTTGAAGTTATTCATTACTTCTAGTCTAAGTGCACTAGCAGGTAGCCTTTTTGCTACATATTTAGGTGCTGGTGGTGGATGGGCTGTATTTGCTAGTTATATGTCAGCGCGCGCGCTTCACAGAGCTCTTTATTTTTTCAGATATTAGGAAGCCTGCGAATATGATTGCTCCACCCAATATGTAAACAAGGATTTTTTGATACTGATTTATATCAATAGAATATACTGCCAAAATGCCCACTATCACCCCAGCCACGGCTATGGGTAAGTGAGCCTCTGTGATATGACGAGTTTTCATTTTTTGCCACCTTCCGCACATATTAATATTTAATGGTTAGAGCTAGCTAGTCGGTTAAGGATTCTTCAAAGATTTGTAGAGAAGATACGAAATCAAAGCGGAAAAAAACGTTACTGTCCCAAAAATGAGAGTATCCCACTCTAAAATTTCAGGCATGTCATTGGCAACCAAAATAAAACCCGGAGCTGCAGTAGATCCCTGAAATGGATAATCATTTGACTTCGGTCCTAACTCATAATGTTCCAGAATGTAATTATTAATAGCCGAAGAAATCACAATGTTCCACAGAAACCACAACATCAACAGAATAAATGGCACAACAAAAAATTTGTAGCCCTTCAACTGTAATCACTTACATGCCATTTTTCATTGAAATATCTTGTCGGTTTTCCTTATAAAATACGTTTTTGTTGTTCTATTTTTAATTTTTATGACGAATATGGATACCGAAATTAATACTGCCACGAAGGCTCCAAGCATACATATGAGAGTGATTACTGAGCGTGTATTAGAGGGTTGGACATAACTGAAGGTTAATGCTAAATCATCAACGCTTCCGCCCTTAATGTCTTGACTGAAATAATCAAATTCCCATCCTGCCCTCATGTTCGCTGTCAAGGGTTGAGCAGTTAACATGTATTGATAGAGAGTGTCAGATATTGACATTCGAAGATATGAGTGGTACGCTTCAGGTAGGGATTGGATAGGTTCCGTATAACCTGTTAAATTTTTAAAACTTACAGAATATTTCTGGTCAGGTTTAACATATTCCAAGTACTTATTAAATCGCATCATAATAAACACGTTCCAAATGGGATTCCACTTTTCATCGAGCACTAAATTCAAATAGATATCCACATTTTCCCAGAAAGTCATTGAACGCAGTATTTTCCCAAACCCTTCAGCAGGGCAATATTGGCACAAAATATCTCTAAGCTTCTCAAAAGAGTGTTCTTCTTCAGCATTGTAATTATAACTTGTTTCATTGAAATCCTGACCCTGATTACTCCCATACATGATATTGTATCCCTGATATGAGATTTTTATTCGCCAAACATTTTCAACCCTGTTCATTATTCTTTCAGCAATTGTTTTGCCTTCTTCAATACTACTGATCCACGAAGAATCATGTACGACTCTGACAGACAAAGTGTTTTCGTACCAGCGGAACCCCCAAAATATATCTATGTACTTGAAGCTTTCACCCTTAAAGATGGAAGAATAATTGGACATTCTCCTTATCGAATCGAGATTAATAAGAATAGTAACATCCCCGTACGTAGGAAGATTTCCGTTTATATCAATATTCAAGTCGATCGCTTCCTCATAATCTGATTCTGCCTTCGAAAAAAATAAAGGTTGATAACTCACAATCAAAATAAAAAGGCAAAAAAACAAAAATGCGTCATGAAACCCAGAAACTTTGTGATGAGCGTCAAGCTTTAACAAAGCATCTCCCACAAAACCATGTATCATCGATATCCAGATATAAAATTACCTCTTTTATCTAGACATCTTATTTTTTGTACCTTTTTATGATGATTATGGAGATTATTGCCGTTACAATCATAGCGAGGATTATCAAGGCAGTGGCTACGATGCTGGATGAGACAACTTTTAAGCTGATTGACAGGTCTTCGACGCTGCTGCCTGCAACATCATAATAAGATTGGTATTGTGGGTTCTGATCTGAGTATCCTCCTATCATCTGTGTCGGATAAACCGGGTTAACTACTAATTCGTACTCTCTGCTTATTTGATTAAGAACAATTATCCTTAGGGTGGAGGAGAAAGCTGAAGAAGCGGAGACAATACTCCCCGAGAAACCCGTAATCTCTTTCAAGCTAACAATCTGTTCTTGGTCAGGAACCAATTTTTGAGTTCCACCGATGAAACGCAGTTCGATGGACCAACCGCCCTCTTTCCCCAAGCCTATATCTAGGATGTAGTTTTGACCTTTTGGCAGCATTGAAGCCAGAACTTGTCTGAATCCTTGAGATGGCAAACTGTCTAGGAAAATATCTCTCAACTCAATTGAAGTATAGTTCTTTTCGTAAGTATAATACAGATATCCCGGAGAAAAAACGTTAGGCTCAGCATATGACAGTGTAGGTATCCCGAAAGCTTGCTCCAATTTATGAGTCATCATATTGGCAATAAACCTTCCTTGGGTTGTACTGACTTTTGACTCGTTCAACGTAATCGTAACACTAGTGGACCCTCCTCCTGTAAAAAATTGGACAGATATACCTAAGCCTAAGAAACTTGATTCGCCCTGAAAATCATAAAGATTAAACGGGCGGCTTAAACCACTGAAAGAGAATATTACTGTAACACGATAATTCATTGAGGGGTCAATGTCTAACCATAATTGAATACTTTCTGCATAATCGGACTCTGCAGCTGTCAGGAATACTTTTTGAGTGCTTAACAATAAGATCAAAAAAAGAAACAGGAATTTACAACGCATGTAACGTTATCCCCAAATATGGAATGTTGGTAAACATATAATAATTTTTCTATAGTTAGGGGATTGTAGAATTCATAATTAGAATTAAGCCCCAAAACAACGCTAAAACAAAAAATGAAACAAAAAATGTTGCCCACGCTATTTTTCTTTTTTTTCCTTTCACAGTCTCTGGTTTCGTCCTGACCCATAATGTGATTATGATTATGGGAAATAGCGTTGAAAGATGAATGCCAATAAAACCATTATAAAAAAGAGACCACTTGACCCATTCACGGACATGTTCAAATTTTATTAATGCTTCATA
>CAYGYP010000315.1:0-1301 GCA_964354115.1 uncultured Candidatus Bathyarchaeia archaeon
CTAGAAAAAAGCGTCAGCCAGATTCCTGATATTGTTGAGGCAACGATCAAGCAAAACGAACCAAAAGTCCTAGAGATTGTCAAGAAACTTCAGAAAAAGCAGGTCTTCTTCTTTCTGGGTAGGGGGATAAGCTCAGCAACGGCGCAAGAAGCTCGACTTAAGCTGATGGAGATCGCCTATGTTCCCTCAATAGCTTATCCTGCGGGGGAAAGCAAGCATGGACCCATAAGCCTTATCGAACCTGGTTTCCCAGTGGTATTCGTGTGCCCAAGGGATGAAACACGCAAAACGATAGTTGGAAACATTATGGAAATGAAGGCTCGGGGAGCCTTAATAATCTCCGTCATCGAAGAAGGCGACGAAGAAATCAAAAGCTTATCAGACGAGTATTTCGAGATACCTGGAAGCCTGCCCGAAATATTGACGCCGATCGCCTTCGTTGTGCCCTTACAACAGCTCGCCTATTACATGGCTGTTGAAAAAGGATTAAACCCCGATAAGCCACGGAACCTAGCAAAATCCGTGACAGTAAAATGACAAGCCAAAACGGGTAACCTTCATTCTGGGTTTTTAGGTCTGATAAAGAAGATTCTTTCTACCAATTTTTTATATAAGAAATAAAATGTTTAACCTATCCCTATATATAAGTGGAAACAATATTTATGCTTCCGTTTCTCATATTGTCTATTAAAAAATGCTATGCAAGGGATGTGATTGAATAATCAGTGGGAAAACCTCATACAAGACCTCATAAGAAGTGGCATACTTAAAACCCCACAGGTCATTAAAGCGATGGAGATGGTACCAAGGCGTCTTTTCATTTCCGAAAACGACAAGGCGTATGCAGCTATTGATTCTCCACTTCCAATCGGCTCGGGACAAACAGTTTCTGCGCCACTTAGCTGACCCTTGAGATCAGCTTGGCGAGACATGGTTTCAATAATGAACGAAGCCCTAGAGCTTGAGACTGGACATACTGTTCTGGAGGTCGGAACAGGCTGTGGGTGGCATGCTTCCACAGTCGCTGAGATTATTGCGCCAAGCGACATGCCTAAAGAAAAATGGGGTCACGTTTACACAGTCGAAATTGTTACACAACTGGCTGAGTCCGCAAAAACTAACATTACAAAGGCGGGTTACAGCGAACGTGTAACAGTGATCTGCAAAGATGGTTCTGAAGGCTACTGCGAAAAGGCTCCGTTTGACAGGATTTACGTGACTGCTGCCGCGCCTTATGTTCCTTCTCCATTTAAGGATCAGCTGAAACAAGATGGCATCATGGTTGTTCCAGTGGGTGCGCC
>CAYGYP010000315.1:1401-3107 GCA_964354115.1 uncultured Candidatus Bathyarchaeia archaeon
CATTTAAGGATCAGCTGAAACAAGATGGCATCATGGTTGTTCCAGTGGGTGCGCCTGGATTTTTTCAGACTCTTCTTCGTTTAAGGAAGGTTGACGATCAATTCTCAGAGGAGGATCTTGGAGGTGTAGCGTTTGTTCCTCTCGTCGGAAAATACGGTCATAAACTTTTATAGTGACAAATCCTGCGGAAAATATTTTTATAGTATGCATTTTTCAGTTCGGAAATTCATTGATAGACGAACTACTGAAAAAAATATATCTCTGAAGCGTGTTTATCCATTCTGTATCTGAGGGAACTTTGTGAGTCCTGATTTATTGCTTTGGCTGATGTTTGCCTTAGGAACGGTCGCTATAGGTCTAGTCATACTCATAATTATGGAACAGGGAAAGGAAAAAACAGCACCTAAGGAGAAGGTAAAGCTGCGTAGAGTTCAGCCAGTAAGCACATTACCTCAATCAGTCAAGAAGACTGTCACAAACGATATTATAAACGAGGCACAGGACAAGCTCCGGCTACTTGACCTTGAAAGAGAGATTCTCAGCTACGCTGTCCGACGACTTTACGAGGCTAATACTGAGGGAAAAATTTCCGAAGCCGAGAGAGACCGTTTGGCATTAAAGTACAAGATGGATCTTGCTAGAATCAACGAAGAGATCGAAAGAGGAGAATCCATAGTAGCCTTAAATGAACTTGAAAGAATGCAAGAAGACCTTGTGAAGCTATTCTCGGAACGGTTTAACGAGATGAATAAGAAGATTGATGACCTTAAATTAAGGTCTGGCTTAGTCACATTAGCCACAATTGAAACCATAATTCCTGAGCCCGTGAAGAGACAGCCACAGATGGAAAAGCCAACTGAGAAAGAGGAACCACGAGAAGAATCCGTTGTTGAAGAAAAAGCCGAGGACCAAAAGCAGCCAACCGACAAGTCAGTTGAACCGAAGATGAAGAAGACAAGTAAGCTAAAACCTCCTGCTGAACCTGAAACGAGTGAAGCTGAGAAAAAGGTTGAGGAAATCGTGGCAGAGGTTGAAAAAGTTCTGAAAAAGCTCGGGCAAATGGAAGTTGAAGAGTAAATGGTTTGGAGAGAAGCCGCCAAAAAAAAGGCTGCTGTTGAAGCAGTCAAACTTGTCAATGACGGTTTCCTTTTAGGTCTAGGCGCAGGCTCAACCGTGGCTTATGCTGTTAGGGAAATCGGAAGAAGAATAGAGGAAGAACACCTTAAGATTCTGGCTGTTTCGTCCTCCAACCAGACTTCTCAATTAGCTATGGAATGCGGTGTCCCGTTGACCACTCTTGATGAACATCCGAACCTCGACTTGGACATTGACGGAGCCGACCAGATCGATGCGGACTTGAACCTAATAAAAGGAATGGGTGGTGCCCTGACAAAAGAGAAAATCGTAGCGTCTTCATCAAAAGCCTTAGTCATAATTGCCGACGAAACGAAGCTCACCAACTTTTTAGGAAGAAATCAACCTTTACCTGTTGAGGTTTTGCCTTTTGCTTTACCGCTTGTCACTTCCAAGATAAAGGTACTTGGTGGACAGCCAATTCTCAAGATGAGTAAGGATGGGTCTGGTCCTTTTGTTACGGATAACGGTAACAGCATTTTGAATGTGGATTTTGGAATTATCAGTAATCCGATTCAGCTGAACCGACAATTAAAGTGCATAAATGGCGTGATAGAGACAGGACTATTTCT
>CAYGYP010000316.1:0-3107 GCA_964354115.1 uncultured Candidatus Bathyarchaeia archaeon
ATGTGGGCTTGGTTTTGCCCATTAGTATAGGTGCGATTTTCGCAGCCATTCGGCCCAAAACAAGCCCTTCGGCGTCAATAAGCCACCATTTTTGCTCAATTTCACCTTTTTTCGCTAAAAAGCTCTTCATAAAGATTCCCATAGAGAAAACCGGTATTTTAACGAATTACACTTTTTTGTCAAATGCTGAACCGCCAAAATCTTAAGAATTTTCAACAGCTTGCCCCCTTGCATAGAATGCTCGTTTGAAATAGGTTCGACCCTTCGGCCTCGCTCAGGGCGGGCAAGCTCACTATAAATGGTTCGGCCCTGCTCACCACAGGTTGGCTTCGTTTGGGTTCGTTTCGACCAAGTGTCCAATTTGTATTTTTTGCTGTAATTCATTGCTGAGATTGCGGTTATAAACATTTGACTTTTTTGAAAATTGGGTTCGTTTCGCATAATTTAATTCATTTTGATTGATTTTTCCTTTCTGCGCAGAAAAACTGCGCTTCTGTATTCACCAGTAAAATTTAGCCACGAATTAACACAAATTAACACGGAATTAGTTAGATAAAAAAGGTACAAAGACCTTTAAAAAACCTAAGGTGGCATTGGCAAACTCCGCTTAGTTTTTAGTTATTAGTTCTTAGTTAATAAAAAACTAACGATTATTTTTGATTTGGGTTTGCTAACCCTGAAACCTTGCCCTGCTGGGCGATTTGACGTTTGCTATCTTGCAAACTTAGAAGGTATTTTAACACATTTTCGAAGAAAAGTCAACGAAAAAAAATTACCGCAGAGTACGCGGATAATGCAGATAATTTTTAGACTCGGATTTACACAGGATTAACATAGGCAAAAAAGGAGAGACTTTTCCAACAATCCATCGAACATAATATTATTCAGACTGCGCCTCATATAAATAGTCAATCATAGAAGAGAGTCGATCAAAATACTCATGAATTTGTTTAAATCGTTCGTGTAAAGACTTTACATTAATATGATTGACGTTTGAAAGTGGTCTTTGCATTTTCTTATCCAAAGGATACCGAAAAGCATCTGATTCTGAGTCGTACTTCATAATCTCCTCAAGGGTTGTCTCGACATATTGGACTTCATCCTCCTTCAGAGGAAAATCAGATGTCAATAAAGAAGTGGCATTGTTTTTTAGAGATCGCCATAACTCCATTAAATCATGCTTTTTGGGAAATGTTTTGCCTCTGCTCAATACGAAGTTGCTCATCCAGATTAACTCCTTGAGATATAATTCAACAGAATGACGATACAAAAAGACTGCCGAGTAAACATATACATCCAACTTAGAATTATTGCTAAATGTTATTTCAATTAAGGCATTTGCAGATTCGAGGTAATACCTGGCAAGCTCATAAAAACTTATATAACTCTGGAGGCAAGCGTTCCACCTGTTGCCGAGTGGTTTGAATATTTTTTGATCATCGGTGTTCATAGATTTGCTATGCGACTAACGGAAGTTTTTCATCTTTTAGAATTTTTACCTCTCGCTTTTTTAGCCATCGCCCGAAAATAACGACTCCCGAAACTCATATTGTATTGTTCCATCTTTTCAGCCGTTCTGTCAAGCTTAGCAGCTACTTTTTCGTTAGGATAAAAGACTTTAAATGATTCTTGAAGTACTATTGGGGCGTTTGAAAGAGTCTTGGCATCTGCTTCGTTTTCACACTTAATCCAATTGCCGGGGGCATTTTCTACTTCCCATTTGCCGTCACCGGATTGTCTGATTGGGAGAGCTTCTGCTGAATTTGACATCTTTGCCTCCTTTTAATGAGTCTTTTTGCATTTCTACTTAGCCACGAACGAAGAGCTTACTTCTGACAAATCGTATTTTCCCTTCATACTTTCAATAAACCCAACCGCTGATTTGAAGCTTTCAGCGAATAGATTAAATGCTGCATATATCTTAACAGCATCAAGTTCAATTTTATCGTATTCACCCCCTTTTAATCCATTTGCTACAACAGAACCAAGTATAGGACCACCTGTTGGATTCTTCAAATAGTCGTTAAATGCCTCATAATACTGTTTATATCGCATATTTAAACGCGCATAGAATTGTTTGATAGCATCATTGTCCAAATTCATATGCCGACAGTATTCGTTATGTATAGTATCTTTAAGGCCGTCATCTGGTATTGCAAGGGAAATTATGCAAAGAGAAAGGATTTCGCATTCATAAGGTTTGGGTTGAAAAGATAACGTCTGAGATCCTTCGTTCCACTGCTGTGCAGATTTTAATAAAAGTGATACAATTCTTTGTTGAAATGATAACATCAATGCAACAAAGTCGGTTCTGGAAAGACGTTCTTTTTTCTTGTTAAATATCCCCAACATATTTAATCCGAGGATAGTACCTCGCCAATAAAAATATGGACTTTCCGCAATGGTTATATCGGCTGGAAACAAAGACTGCTTAAGAAGCCAAAGGCCGATAAATCTGGAAAAGTAAGCTTGTCGGGGCAAGCCAGTCGCCGTGCCAGCGACTGCTAAACATTTTGGATTCCCGCTTGCGCGGGAATGACAAAAGCGGGCCTCGTGCAGACAACCCCCGGCTGAGCGGACCCGGGCGGACACCCATCCTTCGTTCAACGAGATGAACTACGGAGGGCAGGCATAGGTCCGCGCCCTACTTTTTACTGGCGGGAGGGTGGTATCTGCATATAATGGTTGAATTGTCTAAGGAGAATCTGGGAATATGAAATACGACGAAAAGGAGCTCTTGGCCAAGGCGGCAAAGCCGCAGGAAATAGCCTCTGCGCTTCATTCATATTACAAGGGTAAGATTGCCGTAACGGCTAAGTGCCGCGTGAAGGACATGCATGATTTCGATATATGGTACACCCCGGGTGTCGCATCGCCGTGCAGGGACATTATCAGTAATCCTGAAATGGTTTATGAGCTGACCAATAAATGGAACACCGTTGCCGTTGTCAGTGACGGCACGCGAGTACTGGGGCTGGGAGATATAGGGCCGGCGGCGGCTCTTCCCGTTATGGAGGGAAAGGCTTTAATCTACAAGTATCTCGGCGGCGTTGATGCGTTTCCGATATGCCTTGATACGAAAGACCCCGATAAATTTATAGAGATTG
>CAYGYP010000317.1:0-3103 GCA_964354115.1 uncultured Candidatus Bathyarchaeia archaeon
AACAAGACCTTGCTGAGGCTCTCAAGCTCGTGCGGGGTCAGTCTGTGCCTAGTCTCGATAAGGATGCGGTAGCCGTCGTTCCACCAGCCAATAATAATCTCGCGATCAGAAAGCACACTGTCAAAAACTCCGCCTAGGGTTCGATTTACAATCTCGCCAAAGCAAGCATGAACAATCAAGTACTTGTCAAAAGCCTCAAGCACAACACGTCTATGCGTGGGCAACGGCGCTCCCTGCTTAACATGTTCCTCAACCTCCTTAGCGGCTTCCAGCAAATCCTGCCCGCCTATGGCAAGCTCCTTGCCTGTCTTCTCCGCTGCAGCCTTAAAATCGCCAGACTCCTTCCACACCTGCCAAAGCTTCTCCCTCATCATGCCCGTCTGCTGCGCCAAATCAAACGGCACAGGAATCATCTCGCCGTCCCAGCCTGGGATCGCTGCAAGCGGGTCTTCAGAAGGCACAACATAAACCGTGCCCGTCTCCTCCTCAATCTGCACGATCCGCCAAACTCTGCCTTTAACGATCATGTTTAAGCCTACACGGGCATGCAAGGCCATGAACTCGTCTCCCAAAATCCCGATCTTTCTATCAGAAATCACGTTCACAATCGGGTAGCGTCTCTCATCAGGAATCATGCTTAAATTCTCATAATAGTACTTCCTAGTCCGCCTTGCCTTTCTCAAGACTTTTCCTTCTTCGTCAAACCTTAACTCGTTCAGACTGTCTAAAAAGTATATCACGTCCAAAAGAGTCTCTTCTGTAAGACTTCGGTAAGGATAAGCCCTGTGAAGAACAGCTAACAGATCATCAAGCTTGAGCGTTCCTTTATCCATCAGCAGGCCAGCGACTTGATGTGCCAGCACGTCTAAGGCACCTTCATGGATCAGCACGGGTTCAAGCTTGCTGTCATACGCATTTCTAACCGCAGCAAGTGACTCAAGCGTGTCATCAGGGAAAGCCGTAACGACAACCCCTTCAGAAAGCATGTCCAAACGATGCCCACTACGGCCAACCCTCTGGATAAGACTGCTCACTTGCCGGGGCGAAAGATACTGAATTACGAGATCCACTCTGCCAATGTCAATGCCCAACTCTAAAGTGCTCGTGCAAACCAGAGCCTTCAAAACGCCGGCCTTGAACTCATCCTCAACCTGTGCACGCTCCTCCTTGGATAATGAACCGTGATGAACCGCAATGTCAGTCCTGCCGAGCTGATTGAACTTGTAACCAAGCATCTCGGCGTTCTGCCTGCTGTTCACAAAAATTAAAGTCGACTTGTGGCCATCAACAAGCTCAAGTATTCGTCGAATTCTTGCTGCGGCTTCGGGCGAGGTCCTCAGTTTCCCGGCCAAATCATAATCCGCATCAACCGGGCTTGGGTTCTCAACTCTGTACCTGTAACTCTTCGGCAACGATGCTTGAACAACATTGACATCTCTGCTGGTTCCAACGACGAACTTGGCAACGTCATCGGGGTTCCCAACCGTTGCAGACAAACCTATCCTCTGAAACTCTTTCCCGACAACTTCGAAAAGCCGTTCCAAAGCCACTGCAAGCTGAACCCCACGCTTGCTGGAAGCCAGCTCATGTACCTCGTCAACGACGACATGCTTAACATGGCCTAAGTGCGGTCTCATCCGCGAACCCGGCAGAATAGCCTGAAGAGTCTCAGGCGTCGTTACAAGCATGTTCGGCGGAGAAATCGCCTGTTTTCTGCGAAGCTTCATCTCAGTGTCGCCATGTCTAACCTCAACTGAAATGTTAAGCCGCGAAGCCCAAAAGCTCAAACGCTTCAGCATGTCACGGTTCAGGGCTCTCAAAGGCGTAACGTAAACTATTGATATGCCCTTCTCCTCTCTGTGCTGAATAAGATTGGAGAATATCGGCAACAGAACAGCCTCAGTTTTCCCGCTGCCCGTAGGAGCAATCAAAAGGACATTTTGACCCGCCAGAATGGGCGGAAAAGCCAAAACCTGCGGCAACGTCGGCTCTAAAAACCTCAGCTCTGCCAATCCATCACGCAAAGGCTTGGCAAGCGAATCGAAAACGTTCAGATCATGGCCTTCATGCATCGGGGCATTCCGAAAAACATACGGTTGAGGCAGGGTTTATGCTTTTACTTTGAAGCAATCGAGAACGAAAGCTTCAAGCCCGCATCCTCATGGTAGGCAATTGAAATTCGCTCTTTGAACTTACGCTTCGCAATGAGGTCTCCAAACTCTTGAATCAAGGGCTCTTTCCTAGTGCAGAAAACCACTTCGTTATTACCATTTGCCCACACCGTCAAACCTCTTGTCTTTCCCTTATGAATCAAATGCAGAAACGCGTTTTCTTCACTGACCTGCAGCAAACCAATAGCACTTGAGCCCTGCAAGGTGCACAAAAGCGAATACAACGCTTCATTCGTTTCTTGCTTTTCGCTCAGCAATTCCTCGAAAAAATGCGGAATCACTTCTGAATCGATAAGCTCAAACTTCTCAGACTCAAACACGTGAGCTTCTCCCAATTGTGCTCTGAGATCCCTGTAATTTTGAACCTTACCATTATGCACTGAGGCTACGGTCAGCTTTGGGTCACGTTCAACAATGTAAGGCTGGGCAGTCTCCCTGAACCTTGCAGTGCCCATAAACTCAGGACTCGGCATCCTCACGTGCGCGATCAAAACAGACGCTTCATGCTCATCGACAATTTCAGCCAACTGCCGTATTGGTGAAGCATCGCCAACCTTCCCAACCTTTCGAAGAATGATGCCTCCATCTGGCTCAAGAATAGCCACGCCCGCACCATACCCTCCGACTGGAGTAGGCTCATAAGGATACCGATGAACTTCCAGCTTTTCAAGAACCTTCAGAGCCTGCATCACGGATGCCGGTTTCTTAAGCGTGAAACCGAATATGCCACACATTGCAACCGTCTCGCAATTATTGTGCATTATGTTCTTCAACGCATAAATAGTTTGGTTGACGTGTAGAACTTGGACGATGAGAAAATCCATAAACGCCAGCCTATTTCTCCCGCACAACTCCCTTTTTTTCTTCTATTCGAGAGTCAGCGTCATTATCCCAGAAAGATTATGAAAAATATCCCAATAGCCATGAACATT
>CAYGYP010000318.1:0-3092 GCA_964354115.1 uncultured Candidatus Bathyarchaeia archaeon
TGGGCATCCCTTCCAGTATCGTGGTCGTGGCCACACTGCTGTTTCGCTTCATCGCCTTCTGGCTGCCCATCGGTGTGGGCCTGGGGGCTTTGTGGGACCTACGTCGCCAGGCACTATTGTGAGGCCCGAGCGGATTGGAGCCAAGGAACAGAGAGGCCTCGTGTCGGCGGCTGTATATGCGGAACTGTCGCGAATCCCGGACATCGACACCGCGTGGCACGAAGTAGGCTAGGACCAAGCCGCGTGAACGACCACAGGCTGGGCCAGGTTCGGCCCTCCCCCCGATGAGGAAAGCCCGACGAAGCACTTGTGCGGTTCTGGAGACGTTCCTCCCGTTGACGAGTACAGTTGAGTGAAGCGGAGGTAGCCAAATGCTCAAGAGATCGTTGATCGGCCTGGGTATAGCGCTGGGAGTGCTGGCAGCGTGCTCCCTGCTACTGGTGGCTGGAGGAGTGGTGGGGGGTATGGTCGGGTATGTCGGTGCCCGCTACACGGCTCGACAGGTCCCGCCCCACTCACTTGAACAGCCGGTGCAGACGCCTCAGTACTGGCCGGAAGCACCTGACCAAGAGTGGCAGTGGTCCATGCCCTTTGGGCAGGCACCTCAGACGCTCTGGGGCCTGGTAGCCGCTGTGCGCGTCACTGAGGTAGCACCAGACAGCCCGGCGGACGAGGCCGGGCTGGAAGTGGATGACGTCGTTATCGCCATTGACGGAAAGGCTCTCGACGCGGAACACGAGTTGTCGGAGGCAGTTCACGGGCACGATCCCGAAGACGAGATACTCCTCACCGTCATCCGCAGGGGCGACGACACCGAGGTTTTGGAGGTGGAGGTCACGCTGGGGAGAGACACAGACGAAGAGGGTAAAGTGGTGGCCTACCTGGGCATATGGTACCGCTACCTCGGAGCGGCGGCACTCGGCATCCCGCAAGCGGGCGGCTCTTCGGACTAGGCGCCCGCCTCTCTTCCCTCGGGCCGGTGGGCCGCGAGGGTGAAACCTGGACTAGTGAGGTGGAATATGGGAGATGCTCACCAGGGAAGGGGTTGCAGTTTGGGCTTGACTATTGCCGCGGTGGTGATCGTTGCCTTGCTCAGTGCCACCGCCGGCGGACTAGTTGGCGGACTCACAGGCTACGCCTTGGCCGGCAATCGAGCACTGCCTGAGCCAACCGCGCCGGAAACTGTACTGACTCCCTCAACTACTTATCTCACGTTGACCGAAGACTCAGCCATCGTCTCCGCTGTCGCACAGGTGAAGCCTGCAGTGGTGACGGTAATCAACACCCTGCCACCCCAGCGTGGGTTCTTCGGGCAGATCCTGGAGCCCCAAGCCTCTGGGTCAGGCGTTATCATCAGCGAAGAGGGGTATATCATCACCAACAACCACGTGGTGGAAGACAGCCAGAGCCTGGAAGTCATACACGCCGATGGCACCAAAGTACCTGCTACCCTGGTTGGTGCCGATGAGTTCTCGGACCTAGCTGTTCTGCACGTCGAGGGCGAGATACCAGCCACGGCCGCACTTGGTGACTCGGGCGCCCTACAGCCGGGAGAGCCAGTGATTGCCATCGGCAGCCCCCTGGGCGACTTCAAGGGCACGGTCACGGTCGGCGTCATCAGCGCGTTGGATCGTCAATTGGAGGTCGGCGGCGGATTGACCATGGAGGGCCTGATCCAGACCGACGCGGCGATTAACCAGGGCAACAGCGGAGGCCCCCTGGTCAACGCCCTGGGTCAGGTGATCGGGATCAACACCGCCATCGTCAGGGGTACGGGAGCCGGAGGCGCGGTGGCGGAAGGCCTGGGGTTCGCCATCCCCAGCAACGTGGTCCAAGAAGTGGCAGGGTAATTGGTGGAACACGGGCAAGTACGGAGACCGTACCTGGGTGTGGACTGGGTGTCAATCACCCCCCGCATAGCATCGGCCTACAACCTCCCCGTGGAGTTCGGGGCTTACGTGCAGGCGGTTCAGCCTGGCGGACCAGCAGACAGGGGCGGTCTGCAGCCAGGTGACATTATTACCGCTATCGACGGCCAATCCATAGACGAGAACAACAGCCTGCTGACTATCCTGATGCGCTTCGAGCCTGGCCAGCAGGTCCAGATAACCGCAGTCAGGGAGGGACGGGAGATCACCGTGCAGGTGACGCTAGGCACGACGTAGAGCTCTCGGGAGTTGTGTTTTGTCTCGCGTCCGTCGAGGACAAAGGTAGGGACACCGCATGTCGTGCCCCTGCCGTGCTATCACAGAGGTGCACAGACCGGGGACGCTCGCTTCGGCTCCGTCGCCCCACTCATAGAGATCACCTCTCCGCCTGCCGCCAGAAGGCAAGCGGCACCTGCCCCCGCCAGTCTAGCTTACTCCGGAGATGGCACAAGGATCGCTGGCTGGATCTTCAGTTCCTGGAGTACCTCGGAGTGACCATCCCCGGCATGAGTGAGCATTGAACCAGCAAGTTCCCTGCCTACATCCCGGCGCCCCCTGTAGGCAGGAAGAAGAAGGCGAGAGCCACAATCACATAGACCGCCAGTAGCTGCGCTCCCTCCAGCCAATTGGATTCACCATCGAGGGAAATGAGGCCGGCAATGCCGGCCGCCGCGCCCAGGGCCAGCAGCTCGAACTGGTTGAAGATCAGCGTCAGCGGGTGTCCCATGGCTAGACTGACAAAGACCAGCAACGGGGCAACGAACAGTGCAATCTGCATGCTGGACCCAAAGGAGATGGCCAAACTGAGGTTCATGTTGTTCTTCAATGCTGCCTGAACGGCAACAAGATGCTCCGCCACATTCCCCACCACCGGGATGAGGATCACCCCCAGGAAGAACTCGGTGATCCCCAGTGACTCCACCACCGGCTCCACCGTTGATACTAGAATCTCGCTCAGCCAGGCCACGAAGAGGGCTGCAACAACAAGAACCATGGCCGACCTGCCAAAGGACCAAGTGGCCTCGGCGTGTCCTTGACTGAGGGCGCCACCGCTGGCAGAGACGAAGGAGAAAACCAGACTGAGTACGTAGATGACGATCATCACCAGGGCCACGCCCAGGCTGAGCCATTCCACCGCCGCCAGGTTCTCTACCTCAATGGCAT
>CAYGYP010000319.1:0-3091 GCA_964354115.1 uncultured Candidatus Bathyarchaeia archaeon
GTACCTATAAGAATAGAATATCTTGAAAAAGCCAGCTAGCTTAAGCTTTCAAAAATCTGGTCGGGATTAAATTTTATTCACTCATTCCCTATTCTGCAAAAAAAACAGGAATTCCTTTACAATCAGTTGGTTAAAAATTGGTGAAAAAGAAGCAGAAATGGAAGTAACGAGACTGTGGATAAAGCAAGACTTAAAGAATAAGGAGCTAGAGGAAACAAGACATAGGAATCTTGAAGAGGCAACAAGAGAATGAAATACTGTAAGACTAGCATTTCGTGGAGGGTCATAATCCTAGTTAGCTGGCTAGCTCAATCAATTTCAATAATTACTGCATTAATAGCTAACTAGTATATCATAAAATTTCTTCATGTCATTTTGTTTAGCTAGGCTTACTAGAGAAAGGTTATTTTCTAATCTTTTTCTTCTTTTATTCTGTTTTAAGGATGTGCAAGATGATGGAAAAGATTGTTGAAACTTTGGAGGTTCCCGTTAAGTTTCAGAAAGATTTAGTAGTTGTAGGCGGTGGTGTCGCGGGTATAGCATCAAGTATAGCTGCAGCTCGGAATGGTGTTGCACCCCTTCTCATTGAACGTTACGGTTTTCTTGGAGGTATAGCGACTGCTGGCTTGATGAATTCAATAAATGGGTTTAGGAATCAGAGGAAGCCAAATCATGTGCAGACTGTGAAAGGAATCGCGGAAGAAATAGTTTTAAAAATGCTTAAGTTTGGAGGGGTCTGGGTTTCAACTGCCTACGAACAGGAAGCTTTTGAGATGGCATCAGGAAGTCTTCCTTACGCGGTTGCGTTTGATCCTGAGGTCTTCAAGTACGTGGTAATTAAGCTTCTCGCAGAGTCAGGTGTCGAACTGCTGCTTCACTCCTATGTTGTTAAGGCTTTGAAGGAAAACGGACGGGTGACAGGTGTTATAATCGAGAACAAGGGTGGAAGATCCGCAATCCGCAGTGAAATCGTTATTGACGGATCGGGTGATGGCGATGTAGGCTACACTGCAGGGGTTCCATTCATGCAAGCGTCCAAGGATGACCCACACATGATGGGGGCAAGCTTAATGTTGAGAATCGCGAATGCGCCACATAACTTCGGAGTTCCCGCTGGATGGGGGACTACGGTGATGTGGGGTCCTAGCACTAAACTGGATGGGACTGATCCCCAAGAGCTTACGAGGGCAGAGCTTGATCTCAGGACGAGGGTAATGGAGACTGTGGGGAATCTGAGGAAACAGAAAGGATTCGAGAAGGTGGGATTACTCCAGACAGCTCTCCAAATCGGTGTGAGGGAAACACGGCGCTTTGTCGGTGAATATGTATTAACTAAAGAAGATATCGAGAAGGACATTAGGTTTGAAGACGCCATTGCGATCAGCTCAAACCCCGTTCCCAGCTACTATGGAAAAAGATACTTCTTCAACCATCTGGGCTTCGATGTTCCTTTCAGATGCGTGGTTCCGAAGAAGGTGGATGGGCTCTTCTTAGCAGGTAGAAATGTCTCCATGGAACAAGCGCCATGGCAGTCAGCCCGATCTATGGCACCAAACATGGCGATTGCTCAGGCAGTAGGCACAGCAGCAGCCATCTGCGTCAAAGAAGGGATCCAGCCAAGAAATGTGAACACGAAGAATCTAAGACGCGTTTTGAAGGAGCAAGGAGCAATAGTACTGAGAGAAACATAATAGCCTACTAGCTTGCTTTTAGGTTACGCATTTGAACTGGCTTACTTCACCATAAACTCGTTTTGTAAAACCTTGCTGATTCTCTCGATCATTTCTGCAGCATCTTGTTTTTGCTCAACATCTGTTTTTCTTCTTTGTGTGTGATTTCGGGGCAGCAAGCTCTATCCACTTAACAGATATAATATTTAGATGTTTGTTTGGATAAATTGGCAAAATTGTGGTTATCTTGTCGCCATAAGGAATACATGCTTTTTATATTCACTTTTTTGACGACAATATACTGTAAAACTCTGGTCTTCTAGCGTCAAATAGTGGCAATTCGAATTCTCCGGGAACTATTACTACATGTTTGTTTCGAGCTCCCACAGGGTCCAATTTGGCGTATATTATTTCTTCCTTAATGGGATCTGCCTTAGCCAAGGTCTTCCCTTGATAGTCTACGATTATACTTTGCCCTATGAATCTAAATCCTCGCTCGATTCCTACACGATTAACAGCCACATAATTAACTCGGTTTTCATATGCTCTCGTATTGATGACGAACTCAGAAACAGGCTCAGCGCCCTCAGGCCAGTTAGTCGGAAGCACGATAACTTCTGCACCTAAAAGCGCTAAAACTCGTGCACTCTCCGGAAATCTTACATCAAAACAGATTTGCATCCCTATTTTCCCTAAGTCTGTAGTGTAAACAGCGTATGGTTCATCCCCCGGTGTAGCGAAGCGATCTATACCCAAATAAGGCAAGTGAATCTTACGGTATCTGCCTATAACACCCTCTGGACCAATGAAGGCAACTGAGTTGAAGCACTTATTTCCATACTTTTCCAGTAAGCCAATGATTGTATAAACTCTCAGTTCTTTACACAATGAGGAAATCTCCCTTGTGCTAGGTCCTGGAATTCTTTCAGCTATATCTAAGCCCTCGGATAAACTAGAAAAGCAATAGCCTGTTAGGGAACACTCGGGGAAAACTATTAATTTACTGCCCTTTCTTGCCGCAATATGAATAAGCTGTAGACAACTTTCCAGGTTGCCTTCTTTCTCCAAAATCTTAGGATCGGTCTGAACCCCCGCGACTCCAACTTGTTCCATCAAATCAAAGACCTTCACAAATTTAATTACAAGTTATATTTTATTTCAGCAAGATCACTGCAACTCAGTCTTTAGTTTGTTACCCCATATAATATTTAATTGACAGAATTGTGGATACCTCGCAGATAACATCTGTTTTAAATGAAATTAAATTGCTTACCAATGT
Organism: uncultured Candidatus Bathyarchaeia archaeon; assembly: GCA_964354115.1. GTDB lineage: Archaea > Thermoproteota > Bathyarchaeia > Bathyarchaeales > Bathycorpusculaceae > DASPTR01. The sequence continues at coordinate 2,950 of CAYGYP010000319.1, forward strand.
ATAGTAAGGAGATTTTACTTTTTCATCACGAGTCGATCGATGTAACGCTTGATTGTCTCTTTTTCGTACGCAGGTCTCATTTTAAATATTCTGCCACCGCGTCCTCTCTCACCCGGGAAGACCCTTATCTCGACGAGCCCCC
>CAYGYP010000320.1:0-3087 GCA_964354115.1 uncultured Candidatus Bathyarchaeia archaeon
TCAGGCATATTGAAGTGCTCGTTCTCGATGAGGCCGACCGAATGTTCGATATGGGCTTCATTATGGACGTCCGGAAAATCATCGCCGCCTTGCCCAAAAATCGCCAGACTATGCTCTTCTCTGCCACTGTAACTCCGGAAATAAGCTTGCTCGCCAAGGGTGTCCAGAAATCGCCTCTAATGATTCAGATTGGCAGGCCGAGAAACCCCATCGAAACAATCACCCAGCACATTTATCTCGTCGAGAGAGAGCAGAAAATCGGCCTTCTTTTGCACCTCCTCCGGCTGGGCCAATTGTCCAGCGTCCTGGTCTTCTCACGCACCAAGCACGGCGCAGACAAGATTCACCGCCACCTCGAGCGGGCGGACGTTGTGTCGGTGGCAATACACTCAGGCCGAAACCAGAGCCAGCGAGAGCGGGCAATGGATGGTTTCAAAAGCGGCAGATACCGCGTTATGGTTGCAACCGATGTCGCCGCTCGCGGCATCGATGTCACCGGTATCTCCCACGTCATCAATTTCGATGTCCCCGTCATTCCGGAGGACTACATTCATCGCATTGGCCGGACCGGCCGGGCCGAAGCCACGGGAGACGCCATTACCTTTGTTTCCCGCGAGGAGCACAATTACCTTCGTCGGATTGAAAAATTCATTGGGCGAGATTTTACTCCTGTGGAATGTCCCGGCTTTACCTACACCAAACCCGATACTCCAAAACCACTCTTGGGGCTGCACAGAGGAAGGTTTTCAACTGCCGGCAGAGGGTCGCGTTTTGCTCCTCGCCGCCGCCAACCACGCCGCAGACGTTAATCACTCAATCCATAGCACGCAGGGCCAAGGATGGTCGGCTTTCCTTATCGGTTACAACCCAACGCGAGATCCCCTTGCCTGCCCCCGAATGTCGTAGTCGGGGGTCCCCACCAAGCCCTCGCCTAATCGAATGTTTAGCCGTCGCCGCCACGGCGACGTTATACCCAACGTGGCAATCTCAACCAAATAATAAATCATCACTCACAAATAATCAATTGCTCCCGCCGCATCTCTTGGGGGGCTGCGTCTCAACAACCAGAAAACCTCGCTTAAATCATTAAAGTGGGACAATCGTGTGAAAAATTCGTCTTGACTTTTCCCAGGCACAAGTATATAGTAAACAACTCAAGGAAACGATATATAAAATCCGCTTCAGGAGGATTAAAAATGAAAAGACGAATGTTCTTATTAATAATCCCGGCTCTTTTACTGTCCTTCGCAGCAGCCGCATCGGCGGGCGAACCGTTTAGGGCAAGTATGATGGTAAAGGATATATATCCCGGCTCGTCAGGCTCAGGCCCTGGAGACCTGACAGATGTAAACGGCACAGTATTTTTCCTTGCCAACGACGGCACAAACGGTTATGAGCTATGGAAAAGTAACGGCACTGAAACCGGCACTGTTATAGTAAAGGATATTAATCCGGGGTCGGGAAACTCAATCCCTGTGGGTTTGACGAATGTAAACGGCATCCTGTTTTTCCGGGCCAACGACGGCACAAACGGCGTTGAACTATGGAAAAGCGACGGCACCGAGGCCGGCACTGTTATGGTAAAGGATATAAATCCAGCCGGAGACTCAAGCCCTGTGAGCCTGACCAATGTAAGCGGCACAGTATTTTTCTCTGCCACCGACGGCGCAAATGGCATTGAGTTATGGAAAAGCGACGGCACCACGGCTGGCACCGTAATGGTAAAAAATATATATCCGGGCGCGACAGGCTCATCCCCTGGATACCTGACGAATGTAAACGGCACACTATTTTTCTTTGCCAACGACGGCACAAACGGCACCGAACTGTGGAAAAGCAACGGCACTGAAGCCGGCACCGTAATGATAAAAAATATATATCCGGGAGCGACAGGCTCAGGCCCTGGGAACCTGACGAATGTAAACGGCACAGCGTTTTTCCGGGCCAACGACGGCACAAACGGCTCTGAATTATGGAAAAGCGATGGCACTCTGGCAGGCACAGTTATAGTAAAGGATATTAATCCGGGGTCAGGAAGCTCAAGCCCTGCAGAACTGGCGAACATAAACGGCACCCTGTTTTTCCAGGCCTACACCGGCACAAATGGCATTGAGCTATGGAAAAGCGATGGCACCTCGGCTGGCACAGTTATGGTAAAGGATATAAATCCGGTTGGAGACTCATTCCCTCAGTACCTGACGAATGTAAGCGGCACCCTGTTTTTCAAGGCCACCGACGACGGTACAAATGGCGTTGAACTATGGAAAAGCGACGGTACTTCGGCAGGCACAGTTATGGTAAAGGATATAAATCCGGTTGGAGACTCATTCCCTCAGTACCTGACGAATGTAAGCGGCACCCTGTTTTTCAAGGCCACCGACGGTACAAATGGCATTGAACTATGGAAAAGTAGTGATGGCACTTACGCCAGCACAGTTATGGTAAATGATATATGGCCGGGGTCAGGAAACTCAAGCCCTGGTTACCTGACGAATGTAAACGGCACCCTGTTTTTCCAGGCCAACGACGGCACAAACGGCGCCGAGTTATGGATTGTCTGCATAGGTCTGTTAAGTGACCTTAACAATGATTGCAGAGTGGATTTTCTCGACTTCGCCATAATGGCTTCCGAGTGGCTGACCTGCAACCTGCCCCTGCCCGAGCTTTGCTGGTAATAAGGCAGCTAAAAAACTTTTTGCCTCAACAGATTTCCGCTCCCTCTGCTGTTATTGGTTCGGCTATATTTTTTCACTCACAATCGCTCAATGGTGAGCTTGTCGAACCAGTCTAACTCTAATTTTATCCTTTTGTCAAGGCTTGCCGCCTGCTTTGCAGCCAATTTTAGTCTTGAATTTCTTATTTTGGTAATTTGAATTTGTTTCGGATTTCGAGTTTCGTGCTTAGTATTTTCCCTTGTTTCTGTGGCCGAACTCCTCTGCGTAACCAGCGAAATCTGCGTCTAAAAAACTACTAACTTAGCGCGCAATCCGTGCCTAAAAAATTCGTATTATTTCAAAAAATCTTCTTGATAATGGGATGTAATTTGATTATAATTACTGCCTTGTATTAATGTTCTAAACACTTTTT
>CAYGYP010000321.1:0-3086 GCA_964354115.1 uncultured Candidatus Bathyarchaeia archaeon
ATGCAGATGGGTTTCATCATGCTCTGCCATATGTTTCAGAGTTTCGTTAACTTCAGGGTCAACGTTTTTCTCTTCATGGGTCAGAAGATGTGCTGCAAAGTCAGCTAGCGACCAATTGTTGCAAATACCCTTAGTCTCGCACGATTCTTCATTGTGGCAATTACGACAAGCAGGAATATCCTTATTGGGACGTTTGAATTCCTCGTCTGAGATTTGATCAAATGCGATCAGGAGATAGTATCTCGACTTCTCGATCCTGCAAATGTAAGGAATATCCTCTGTTTTTAGGTTTTGCAGGATTTTATTTAGATACATTTCTCGAATTATTGCGAGTCTCTCAAGATACTCATGTTTGCTCAACCCTTTATGTTCTGGATCGATGCGACCAGGTCCCCAAAGCCACTCTTTTTTCATTTTGTTTTCAAAAATATAGGTTTGTATGAAGAAGAAGATTATTTAATTATTTGATTCAATTATAATAGCATTTTCTCTATCGTGATTTTACATTTCTGTTATGGATAGTTGTTTAAGAATTTAATTAACGTGCAGATATTATCGCAATTAACTATAACGGCCCGGTAATAAAATTAGTAAGCGTTACCCGACGCATTCTGGCCGACGAGTAGAATTCTTATTTGAGACACAATCTTTCAGAGGCCGGAGAAGGAGGGTATGGTATGTGTTTTTGCAGTCTGGGTACAAATTTCCAGGCGTATACGAGTGTCGCGGTACAATTAATATGGCGACCAGGTTGTAAGTCAAGGTACACAGAGTTTTATTGGGAGCAGGTGAGCGGTCAGGTTACAGCTTAACCGGTTCACTGTCTAGGTACCAAAGGCAAATAGCAAAAACCATGACAAGTTTATGAACTTTATTATCAGTGTTATGCACAGATTTTATTTACTTTATTGTCAGAGAATCAACTGTTGTTTTATTTAATAGTCTACATAGTTTCAAAACAAAACCGAGTCCAGCAATATATGCTGCAAGTATTCTTGATTTTTCTTTATGAATATCTAAGTCATATGCTTCCTAATTTTTAATGATTTTTCCACCCTTATATGAAATGTCAATCTATTATGAGATAAAGGCTTGAAGTTCACCATATAGCTATCGTTTATCTAATAATGTTGCTCTAAATGCGAGAACCGTTGGTTCATTATTCTTTACTATCCGAATGCCTTTGTTTTTTTGATAATAATCACTAAAATAGTATTCTAACAATTGTCGTCTTGCGGTACTTTTCTTCTCAACTTTTTCGGGAGATGTTTCGGGTAAAGCGTAGATAAAACTGAGATTATCACCAAAATAAATATTATTATTCTCTGGTTCCAACAGATTGTTTCCTACACAAAAATATCGCTGATTGGATAGTGCGTTACAAATAATAGTTGGAAAAATATCTTTATGCGATCCAACGCGATTACTGATGGCATTTTTATTTTGTATATATGTTTCAGGCAGATATAAATAAAATGGCACCAAATGTTTATCTACTGGTTGGTTCAGATCAGTTTCGAATGGAAATAATGAGTAATTATTATGGTCGCCCGTAGCGCCTACAATAGTAGTACCTGCGTGTGAGGATGCTTTTAAAGCAGTCATAAATTCACCCAGACTGTTGCAACTATATTGGTATGATTTGAAAACCAGTTGTGCAATTTCTTTGTTTGCAATAAATATTTTATACAAACTATCAGGTATATTTATCGGAAAGCCTTTATAATCTGCAGGAATCTTAAATGGAGTATGATTACAAGTAGTTAGGACACAAATTAATTTTGGATTTGACGATTTTTCATTTAAAAGTTTCATTATTTCTTTGTATAGAAATTCGTCTGATACACCCCATGTATTATCAACTGCTTCAGGAAAATCTTTACGAATTACAGTATTCCCTATAAGACGATCAAAATACAAATTGGGTAATAACTCATTATTATTCCGCCAGTTTATTTTTCCGGCAGTAATAAATATCGTTTCATATCCTGCATTTTTAAAAGGGAATGCTACTGAGGACGATTGTTGTACAAATCTTTTAGGTGTATTTGAAAGTAAGGGCCAGCCGGTTGAATTAGATAAAATACTTTCAAGGCTGTATATTGTACCACGTGTAGATGATATAAAGTTCTTAAAAAAATAATCTGTTTGGGTATGTTCCTCTAGCTTGCCTAGCAAATTTAATGTTTGCGAATGAAAATTAAGAAAATATCCTCCGAAACTTTCCATTAATATAAAAACTACATCAGGCTTATTTTTTTCCAGAAATTCGTTTTTTGGAGTAGTTTTAAACAAGAAATCGGTATAATTTTTTTTTATACTATCTATTGGAATATCATAATAATCACTAATTAGTTCGTTAACCGAATTCTTATTATATTGTTTTAATATTTCTATTGGCGACAAATCGGCCTGTGCGTCAGAATGCTCTTTAACTGCTGTCTTAATAGCAAAAACGCCATTCACAGGTATTAAATTTATAAATTGACTGCCCGAAACCGATGCATCTTCTTCACTTAAAGGGAACATTCCTAAGGAGCCTCTCATGCCATAGAAATATAATAAAAAGAATAGGATAGGGAATAGAATTTTTATTGCCAAAGGATTTGAGAAATATAATAGAACAGGCTTTAACCAAATCCTTCTCAAAAGAAGAAAAGTAATTACAGCAAGAATCATATAGAGAATAACGATTGGAATGACCGGATGATCTGTCCAAATTGATGTTAAAACTGCCTGGGTATCATCTTCAAAAAAACCAAATATCAAAACGTTGATATGTGATTGAAAATAAGTGTAATATTCCTGATCAACAAATAAAATAACTAGCGCAAGTAATAATACAATGAAGAAGAAATATTTGCAAAAACTGTAATAAAACCGTTGAATTTTCCGAGATGTGAAAAATGAAAAAAATATAGCCAGTAAAAGCGGAAGAACTATAATATAGCAAAATATAACTGTATCAAATTGAATTCCGCGTATAAAAGCCAAAGGCAAATCGTTCCTGTAATTACTTATTAAACCTTTAGGACTGAAACGAAAAAGATATACTAATCTGAAAATAAAAAAGATACCAAGTCCCA
>CAYGYP010000322.1:0-3082 GCA_964354115.1 uncultured Candidatus Bathyarchaeia archaeon
CGCTCAAAACTTCCTGAAAAGAACCCTCATCAGTGAGATACTTAATTCGAGTTGCCGCCTCGATGCGAAAATGATGATTACACTCCGGGCAGATGTTAAGATTCTGCTCGACAGCGCTTTTGTAGAGCATATGCTCGCAGGCCGGACATCGCATCCAAAGCCCTTCGGGCATTTCTTTACGCGGCCTCAATGAAAAGCCGTTCCAGTGTGATTTTTTTTCTTTCGCCATAATCGGCATAAAGTTCCATTCGTAAGGAGAAGATTCTACCAGATACGGCAACGGTTTTCCAGATATAATTTACCAGAGATGAGCTGTTTTTGGAAAAAATGAGAGTTGTATAGGCAGCCTTCTTATCCCCAAGCCCAAACTTATGGAAGTGTAATCTGCACAGGCTGATTGTAGCCGGCGAATGCTATGCGGAAATTAACATCGCCGGAGATTGCCGGAATCTCCGTGTTCTTTATCGTCAGCGTAAAAGAACACGTCTTGAAGTTAAACGTGGCGGTGGCAATGCTGCCGTCTTCCGTCACTTCGGCTTTTGAGCAGGTAAATTTGTCCTTCCCGGCTTTGAAGCTGCCGGCAGGCAACGTGAAGGTCTGTGTACCGAGCGTAACGACAAATTCTTCATTGACCATATTCACGTCCGTTTGTTCAACCGCGAAGGCGCCTTTGACCGACAATTGGTCTGTGCTGCCTTGCTTGACCTGACACTTATCAACCCTTAGAGCGTCTTTGACTCCCATCATTAGCAGGATTGGTATTGGCTTCTTGGGACCGTTGACTATCGTCTCATCAATTTCGGCTGTTGAGTTGTAATCGCCGATTTCAATTTGAACAGTCAGCGGACAACCAAGACCCAACAGGTCCACATTCTTCGCTGTAAAGGAAAACTTCGAGGTCTTTGTATTAAAAATAAAAGATGCATTTGATGCGGAACATTTGAACTTGCCATTCTTGAAGGTCGTCTCGTTGATGGGGAAAGTCAGAACGCAGGGATTAACTATATCATTGGAATCAATGGTGACCTCGACAGCACCGGCATCCAACATGTTACCCATGGTGGCGTTCATCGTGCCTGAAAAAGAAATCCTGTCGCTGTTATCCTCGCTGCCTGCAGATACATTGCATTTCTTAACCACGACTGCCGGAACAACAGATAAGGCGATTATCTGAACATCGTCGATTCCCCAGTAATTGGCATGGTTGGCGTTGTAGTAATGCCAGCGTATTTGCACATTGGGGTTGCCATCCGCCCCAAAATTGGATAAGGCAAGCTCCACCAACCCGCTGTAATAATTGGCTCGCTTATACCTCGCCACGTTCTGCCACTGTCCTCCGTTCACACGGATGTCCACGTCGCCAATCTCATCAAACCAGTGTAAAAAGGTATGCTTGAATCTGAGCTTAACATCGGCCAGTCTCGTGCAGTCGATTTCCTGGATTATCAATTGTTCATCCATATCGACATAGCCGGCGTAAGTGCTATCCACAACCATAAACACACCGGTCAAGTCCGAACTTGTACGGTGACCGGGATTGTCCGACCGCCAAGTATCTGATGAGTCGCCGCCGTCAATAATCGTCCAGCCAGTTGGCCGTCCCATATCAAAGTGCATTTCATAAATAACTTGGGGCGACAGAGTCTGGACAGTTATACTGACGGTGGCCACGTTCGACTCGCCGCCCGTTGGCGGACTGCCGCCGTCGTTGACCTTGAACTGGAAACTATCGGGGCCTGTATAATACGAAATCGACGTGTAAATAACATCCTTTCCATAGTTGACCAGCGAGTAAGGTACGGTGTTGATATTGCCAGCGCAAGGGTCGGTCAACATCCCCTGACTGGGCAGTGACGTAATAATATAGGTAAGCGAACCTGGTGGATCGGGCTGACCATTGTCGATGGCCTGCAGTGCAATGGTCTCGGGCAATCCCGACTCAGCAGTAACATTCAAATCCGATGCAACCGGTATCGGTTCTGCTGACATCCCAGTGAAATCAATCGCCCAGCAATTCCCTGATGTCGCCTCGTAATCCTGAGACCGGCTGGTGCTTGTGACTTGGCTGGTAAATGAATAACCGGACTTATCGACGCTCACTGTATAGGTCGAATTCGACGGGACTTTGGCAATGGCGTAAATGCCGTTGGTATTGGTCGTGGCCTGATATATTCCGCCGCCGGACCCTTGTGCGGTTACGGTCGCATCGGCAATCGGCACACCTGAACCAGCGGCCGTAACACGTCCGCTTATAATCTCGCCCACGCCGCTTACGTAAACATTATAAATTGCACTGTCAACGATATTAAATATGTAGGACGAGTCAATATTCGGTATATTATACCACACATCATCAGCCCCATCCCAGCCCATATTCAGATGATGGTATAACGTCGAGCTTTGATAGCCATAACCGTCGGTAACGATGGCGTGCCCGCCATCCGGACCAGTAACACCCAATATGACTGGGTTGCCGTAATCAAGATTCGGATTGACCATACCGTTGAAACCAGTACCGATATTATTACCGCTGTTAAAACCGAGTATCACATTGCTGTAATCAAACGTGTTGACGAGTGCATTGGCAGCACTGCTCATGCGCGCGTAGGAGGCCCCTGCCGTGTAATCCATTTCCACGGCAACACCTGCGTCGTAGGTAAGAGCACCAATTGCCTGTCTTTGCGTCAGCATCGTGCTGCAATCAGGAACAAGCGTCATCGAGTTCCAGTCATACGCCCCGCCTGAGCCATCGCCGCCGCGCAAATACCTAGTTTGTGAACTACCATCAACTGTTACTGTAAAGCCCGTAGTCCCCACTCTCGCCGTAGGGTATTGCCAAAACCTCATATACTGAGCCATCGCGGTGGCCACACACCCACAATAGTAATTGGCTGTGTTTCCATCGCCATACGGCGGCGTATAATAATTAAAGCAGGCATTTCCGCAGGCGGTAGTCTGCCCCCATTTGGTTTGCAGAAGCGGCGCAACCCGAACATCCGAAACGCTACCAACGGATGCCTTTAACACGGAGGGAGTATCTGCCTCGCCCAGCAGCTTCATCCATTCGCCGACCCCCCTCTTC
>CAYGYP010000323.1:0-3079 GCA_964354115.1 uncultured Candidatus Bathyarchaeia archaeon
GCGGGAGCCCGATGGAGGCGTCGCCGTGATCATCGCCAAGCATCCCTGCGTGCTGCATGACCCCAGCCCTTTGCAGGAGCATCCAGTACGGGTGACGGTCACGGAGGACTGCGACGGCTGCGAGTATTGTCAGATCGCCTTCGAATGCCCGGCCTTGGTGCTGGACCAGGATCTAGGGCGGGTCGTGGTGGACCGACGGAACTGTGTCAACTGCGGAGTCTGTCTGGAAGCCTGTCCAAAGGGGTGCATCGTTGAAGCGAAAGAATGAAATGGATCTAAAGTTGATACTGTCTGGCATAGGGGGACAGGGAGTCCTGTTCGCCACCAGCATATTCTCGGAGACCGCTCTGGCCCTGGGCTATGATGTGCTGGGTTCCGAGACTCATGGCATGAGCCAGCGAGGTGGATCGGTAATCTCCCACTTGAAGATCGGCGCCTATGAAAGTCCACTGGTGCGCCAAGGGACGGCCGATGTACTGATGGCCTTCGACGAAGACGAGGCGTATCGCACCCTGGCTTTCCTGAAGCGCGGTGGTTTGTGCTTCGTCAACAGCGCTCGGGGCGATTTCTGGGACGAAGGGGTGAAGGAATACCTGACTAAGAACGGGATTACCACGCACAGCTACCCCGCTGACGAGGTGGCGCTCTCGCTGGGTTCTGCCCGGTCTGCCAATCTGGTGCTGATCGGCGACTCCCTGACTGTCCCCGGGTTGCCCTTCGAGCCCGAACAGATTAGGGAGACCATCGAGCGCATATCGCCGCCCAGGTTCAGAGAGTTGAACCTGGGGGCATTCGAAGCTGGCTTGCGGAGGCAGCCATGAAGTGGGAGAAGTACCTCTTCCCTGCCTCTCTGGATGAGGCCCTGTCCATGCTGGCTGAGTACAAAGGCGAGGCGAGGGTGATCGCGGGCGGAACGGATCTAGTGCCCCAGTTGAAGAAAAAGGAGCGCAAGGTCAAGTGCCTGGTGGACGTCAGCCGCTTGCCCGAGCTGAAAGGCATCCACCGCCAGGATGATGTAATCAGGATCGGTGCTGCCGTCACCCATCAAAAGTTGGCTGCCTCCAAGCTGCTCCAGGAACAGGCCTCCGCACTGGCCCAGGGTGCTGCCGCCGTCGGTTCGCCACAGATACGGTTCATGGGTACTGTGGGGGGCAATGTGGTCAACGCTCAGCCCGCCGCCGACACCGCCATCCCTTTGCTGGCGCTCGGTGCGGAAGCGGAGATCGCCAGCAGCAAGGGGACTCGCCGCGAGCCGCTGGAGGCCCTGTACGTTCGGCCCGGCGAGTCCAAGGTGGATGCCAGTTCAGAGATTCTGGTGGCCCTGCGCTTTCCAGCCCTGGCCCGCCACGAGGGCTCAGCCTACGCTCGCCTGGCCAAGCGCCGTGCCCTGTCGCTGCCCATCCTGAACGCCGCGGTGGTGGTGCACATGGGCGGGGATGGGAGGATGCTGAAAGAGGTGAGCATGGCCCTGGGGCCGGTGGCGCTGATGCCCTTCCGGGCCCGGGAGGCGGAGGCTGCGCTGCGCGGATACACCATGGATGAGGAAGTCCTAGAATCCGCCCTGGAGATAGCCAGCCGGGAAGCGCAGCCGCGGAGCAATCCTCTGCGCGGGTCAGCGGAGTATCGCCGGGAGATGGTGAAGGTGTTGCTGAGGCGCGCACTGGAAAGAGCGCTAGCAGCAGCCCAGGCCTGAGGAGGCAAAGACAACCACCGAGGGAGCGTCGAACATGGAAGCTCTGACCATGAGACTGAATGGCGAAGAGGTGACCATCCATATCAAGCCCGATGCCATGCTGTTGGACGTGTTGCGGGAGGAACTTGGCCTGATGGGCACCAAAGAGGCCTGCGGACAAGGCGAGTGCGGTGCCTGCACGGTGCTCCTGGACGGTGAGCCCGTGACCTCCTGCCTGGTGCCGGCCTTCAAGGCCCAGGGGCGAGAGCTGCTGACCGTGGAGGGTTTGGCCTGTGCGGGGGAGCTTCATCCCCTCCAGAAGGCGTTCATCGAACATGGTGCCGTACAGTGCGGGTACTGCACGCCGGGGATGTTGATGTCGGCCAAGGCGCTCCTGGACAGAAACCCGCATCCCAGCAAGGAGGAGATCAAGGAGGCGATCTCTGGCAACCTGTGTCGCTGCACCGGCTACGTCAACATCGTGCAGGCCATCAAGGCAGCGTGCGCAGAGTGATCGGGGCTAGTTGAGGAAGCGACTATGTCGGAGGAGTTCTCCTTCGTTGGCAAGCCGACCGCCAAGCTTGATGCGCCTAGTAAGGTAACAGGGCAGGCGGTCTACGGACACGACATGCGGCTACCCAGGATGCTCTATGGCAGCATCCTGCGTAGCGAGTACCCGCATGCCCGGATTCTGAACATAGACACGAGCAGGGCGAAGGCTCTGCCTGGCGTCAAAGCTGTGCTCACCGCCGAGACCATACCGGAGATCAAGATCGGCTGGGCTCGCGATCACCCTGTCTTGAAGGCGGGAAAGGTTCGTTCCATCCGGGACGAGATTGCAGCGGTGGCTGCGGTTGACGAAGAGACGGCGCGAGAGGCTCTGGAGCTAATCAGGGTGGAGTACGAGGGATTGCCGGGTGTGTTCGATCCCGAAGAGGCAATGAAGCCCGGCGCTCCAGTGATTCACGCCGATGCTCCGAACAACATTCAGGAGAAGATGAGGCAGTCCTACTACCACGGCGATGTGCAGAAGGGCTTCCAAGAGTCCGACGTACTGATCGAAGATCGTTTCCGGCTGCCCTTCGTGGCCCACTGCTGTTTGGGCACCTCCTTTTGCCTGGCCAGTTTTGGCCCCTCTGGCGACCTCACGGTTTGGAGTTCCACTCAGATGCCTTTCCTGTACCAGCGCGACCTGAGTATGGCCCTGGGGATGCCAGCTCACAAGATCAGGGTCATCAAGACGACCATCGGAGGTGCGTTCGGTAGTAAGCTGGACATGTATCCCTTCGAGCCTATCTGCATACTGTTGGCCAAAGAGACAGGTTGTCCGGTCAGGATCGCCTTCAGCCGTGAGGAGGAGTTCGTGGCCTCCCCTACACGACAGCCCGTCATCTGTGACATCAAGAG
>CAYGYP010000324.1:0-3075 GCA_964354115.1 uncultured Candidatus Bathyarchaeia archaeon
CTACGAGCGATGGCCCACCGCCCAGCAAACCTGCTTTCTCTCGTGCGCCAGGGCCGTCAAGAAAGCCTGGGCTTGTGAGGTAGTCGAGTTTCTTGACCATTTTTCTTTTTTCATGTGTCATTATGACTATTATGCGTTTGGCTGAGCTGATTATGTCGTTTCCTCCGCCGCTTCCTGGAAGTCTCACAGTTGGCTTCTCAAAGCTTCCGATGTATGTTGTGTTTATGTTTCCGTACTCGTCAATCTGCGCTGCACCAACAAATCCCACATCTACATGTCCACCTTGAAGCATCAGACCAAGCGTTTCTATCAGTCCTATGGCTGCAGCTGCTTGATATCCCAGTCTAGAGTCTGCAATGGAAAGGGCGATGTCTTTCGCATTTGAATCAATAAACCCAGCCTCGTAGACTATCTTGGCCCTCGGCGCATGCGTCTTCTTGGCCAGCATGGCTGCTATGAGCGGTAGGCCAGTGCCTATGAAGACAACGTCGCCGTTTCTTATTTGCCTAGATCCACAAACGGCCATTAGTTCTAGTGTTGAAAATTCTTCAGGTTTCGCGTATTTCTTGCTCATTCTCCATTCTCCTCCTCAGTACGCTTGCGGCTTCCTGGCCCTGAGCTTCAGCAAGCGTTCGATCCCCATCTTCTGCAAAAATTCCGCGTGTCCGCTCACGCTTGTTATGTATTCTTCGCAGTATTTTCGCCAACCTTCTTCAGTCTTGCACTGGTCGTAATACATTCGCACATGCTGAAAGTCATAGTCATAATAGTTGTAGACCATCATTGGATGTGAACCCCATGGGCACTCAACGACATGAGTAACGTAAATGTTCGGTATGACGGTTTGATCTGGCCTGGCTCGTATGAACTCCGAGTTCACAATTTCCTCGGCCAAGACAATCACCTTCTTCCCTGCCCTAGCGCCTTCAACATCTTCACCTTTGATGCCGTCAATTTGGGCGTTCCCTTCTATATCCACTCGAGAGGCGTGAACTATGCTGAAATCAGGGCGCACTGACGGAACAAGCACAACTTTCTCACCGCTAAACGGGCAGGTCATCACCTCTGCCTTCTTCGGCTTGAACCTGGATTTAGCAAGCAAGTCTGTTCCAAGCATGCTTTTCAAAGGCATGAACGGTACACCCAATGCCCCGCCTAAGAACCGCAAAGCCATGGCCAAGTTCGAGTAGTCTTCAATCTCTATTGCGCCTTCCCGGATTCTCCTTTGAATGTTGGGAACTAAGCCTATGCCTTCAATCGCATAGAATGCCAGTTCGAGGTGTGAAACCACACAGGCGCCTGAAAGAATATCTAGGTCCATTTCCGAACCACACGTGTAGATCGTCAAGTTCCGTTTCTTCTGCCTAACGAGCTCATGCGCGAACGCCATAGGAGGACGCTGAAAACCAAAGCCTCCCCAAAAAAGATGCGCACCATCAGGAACAAGTTTCACAGCCTCTTTCAGCGTTATTCTCTTGTCTTCTACCGACGCCTCCACCAAAGCTCCACACCAACCGTTTTAGAGTGCATTAGCATCTGTTCGGCACATAAATGTTTTTCAACTGCTGGGTTTCCAATTGAGGTTCAAATCCATCTGTATATTCCAATTTCGTGTTTCTTTTCGAGTTTGATGTTCATAGGCTCAAAGACCTGATTCAGAGCGGTCAGCAAGTTTCGAGCGTAGTCCTCAGGATTTATCTCATTCAAGCTTGCAACAGCCTCTACGGGCTTTACCGTAAAGGTTTTTCCTTTGTATTTGAAGGGCTTCACCTTAATGAAGGAAACCACGTCTCCTCTTCTCAGTTTCTTTCCAGCATCGATAAGCTGCAAAGCACACTGGTAAGGCTGATGTGCAGTTTTCATGGCTTCTATCTTCTCATTTGGGTCAAAATACAGTTGCACAGAATAGGCAAGATCGCTTAATTGAACCTCTCTTCTCTTCAACTCTGCTATTCCCTTTTGCACAACTTCCTTGATTTTTTCCTTAGCTTGCACATACTGCTCATTGTCTCTAACATTGGATAGTTCCTTGACACATTGCTCAAACACCCTGTTTATGTATGCAGGAGAGTTGGATTTGATGGCTGTAACTCCTTTTACGTCAGGTGTTCCGTCGGGCAAAATGCCGAAGTATGCCTTCTTTGCCTTGGGCAGAACGCAGAGGTTGTAGCGTTTATCCACGATCAGATCCAAACGGAATTGTTCCTTGACCGCCCTAATCAGCCATTCAATCTGCTCATTTGAGGGACCATCGAGAAACAACGAGTCAGTATCACCGTACAGCGGACGCAACCCCTTTTCTTCAGCCATCCGCCAACTTTCCTTCAGCACATGACGCCCATAACCTGTTATGGCCTCAGCCAACGGCGGGCAGGCTAATCCATGGATTCTGACGGTCACGCCGTAACTGGAAACTAGAATCAACTTCAACAGTTTCGCCGTGGAACCTGCCATCCTTTGCTCTTCATCAGCCAACGCGTGATTTCTTGAGGCAGGCTTGAAAATTCTGATCCTCAGTTCCTTCAAAGCGCCAACAAGAACCGCGTAAAATCCCCTTCTCCGAGTGCAAACGTGGCTCTCAAAATCTGGAATTCGGTTCCTTTCGCATTCAATATGCCCACAATCAACAGTTTCATAGGACAGATTGAAGCTATCAATACAACCTGCGTAAAGGCTTTCAAAATCGCAAACCACCGTGCCAAAGTAGGTTCCCGCCTTAGGCGCGACGGTTAGGGCCCCCGCCACTGTGTGAGTGGGCTTTCCCCTTGTCAACTCTTGAGCCGTCGGAATGAGAAAATTGTTCCTTCTCAGATGAGTGTAGATGATTGATTTCCACCAGTCACTCACATGAGTGCTTCTGAATGCTTCGCTCAATGGAATGTTAGCTATTCGAGAAAGCATCCAGGCTGCATGGATTTTCTCTGGTTCGGCTTCTTTGACGCCGAAGAAGTCTAAGCTAATACTCGGGACCGGTTGCTTCAACAACGCCAGCCAGTGGGAAATTCGTGTATACTTCTGTGGATCAGTCTGTTGCACTTCCCTGAAGCTCTTGTCAAATTCCTCAACAGTCTCATC
>CAYGYP010000325.1:0-3060 GCA_964354115.1 uncultured Candidatus Bathyarchaeia archaeon
GTGCTCTTGAGGTGAGAGAGCCTTACGGCCGTCATCTTGACTATTTCGCTTGCTGTTCCTTTCCCGCCTAAGAATACGCTTGTTCGTTTTTCCAAGGCGTCGACGAGCCGCGAATAGGTTTCAGACTCGACTATCGAGTCAACCATCGGCCCCAACTTGCCGAATTCTTCTTCGCAGAGCTTGACCACTTCGTCTGCCTCCAAGTTTCGAAAGATGGCCTCAGTCATCATGGATAGGAGAAGAAGGCTTCCCAGCTCGAAGATGTCGCCCATGATGCCCACCTTGCTGTAATCAAACGAAGGCTTCGCTCTCCCCCGTCCTCTCAACTCAACGACATGCCCATGTTTGCCGACAATTTCCGCCAACGGGGACTTCATGCCCGAGGTTATGAGCCCCATAGAAAGCTTCGACGTCCTCTTCTCCTCGATGTACCTTGAAAGATCCTCAGCCATCACCGAAGGGTCTCCCGACACGCCGCTTCCAGAATTCATCAACAGCAAGGTCTTATTGTACCGCCTTTCAAGCTCCGCCGCAGCATCATACATGCTCTTCCCCGGAAAGCCAGGATCATCTGGCGTTAGCACAACCTTGTTCCTCCAGCCTGTCTGACTGATCGCAATCTGGCTCATCGCCGCATTAAGAGAATAGAGCGACCTGCCCGACCCTCCGCAGACCACACAGTCAGCTGACTTCAAATCGTCATAAAGAGGTGCCAGCTCCCTCCTTCCTACGTTAAGAAGATTATCCCTAATCCTGTTGATGTACCCGATACGGCTGACCTTATTCCTGATCTTCGCCACCGATTCTATCACAAGCTCGGCCACTCTATATTTGCCTTGCGCGCACGCTGAAAAACTAACGCTTAGGTCTGCAAGCGTTCAAACCGCACGCGAGGTTATCACGCGCGCGAGATCCAAAGTACGGCCTAGTTAAACATAGGGCCTCAAATGATTCTTGCATTCACACGTTCTTATCTGTCTAGAACAGTGCGTAGGGATGGGAGTATCCGCCTGGGTGCAGGTGGCCCTTGATTGGGATTTCGTGGCCGCAGACTGGGCAGCGCATGTCCTTCGTCAAGTTCCACTTTGTGATCTCGAAGTTGTAACGCTTGATCAGCATTTCGTTACAGTTTGGGCAATAAGTGTTCTCACAGGGGTGTCCGGCCACGTTGCCGATGTAAACATAGTTCAGGCCCGCGTCCTTCGCCGTGACGTATGTCTTCTCTAAAACCTGAATGGAAGTGGATGGAATCGTCGTCAACTGGAAATCTGGATGAAACCGCAAGAGGTGAAACGGCGTGTCTTTGCCAAGTGATTCTCTTATCCACGTGGCAAGTTGCTGCACCTTCTCGATCGAGTCCCCGCTCTTCGGCACGACCAGATTCGTGATTTCGACGTGAATGTCGTTCCGCTTCATCTCCTTTAAAGCTTGGAAGATCGGCTCAACCGACGGAACAGCAGAAAAAGCCTTGTAAAATTCCGGGTCTGCACCGCCCTTGAAATCAACTGTCGCAGCATCCAAGTACGGCGCGATGGTCTTCACTGCTTCGGGCGTCATGTAACCGTTCGTGACAAAAGTGTTAAAGAACCCAACCTGCCTGGCAAGCTTTGCAGTTTCATAAGCATACTCAAAGAACACCGTAGGCTCAGTGTAAGTGTAGCTTACTCCCTGACAACCGTTGTCTCTCGCAGCTTTAACGACCTCCTCAGGAGGCAGGTGATGACCGGTTACGTCCTTTTCCTGACTGATCATCCAGTTATCACAGAATTGACAGCGGAAGTTGCATCCGACCGTCGCGATGGACACGACCAAGGCTCCAGGGTTAAAATGCGAAAGCGGCTTCTTCATTATCGGGTCGACGCATGCCGAAATTGCCTTTGCATAGACAAGCGAAAAAAGAGTCCCGCCATCATTCTTGCGGACAAGACAGAACCCTGTTCCGCCATCGCTGATTAGGCACCTTCTCGCACACAGATTACACAGGACTTTCTTGTCTTCCTTCTTTGCATAGAGCATGGCTTCATGCAATGACATCTCATGCTCTCCTTCAACCACAAACTTAGACCTCTAGGAGTATATGATTCATTCGCTTGCCTCATGACCCAACTATTTTCTCTTTCAACTCAAACACGAGTGGCGGAGACAAGGTTTTTACGTCTAATTCGACGCTGAGAAGGCTTTCCAGAAACCCCGCCCAGATCTGTGCTTCGTTGATGAACGGGGTTTTAATGAGTACATACTTGTCTCTTAGGTAGATGTCTCCGAGTCCCTGCACTCTGAGGCGTTTGAAAACGTCCGGCCACTTTCCGCGATCCGCCGCCTTGATGCCCAGGGTGGTCTCTATAGAGACTCTCAAAGCTTCACCCATGTTTCTGCCTATTTCCCGATGTTTCTCCAACGCCACGTGCTGGATGAGAATGTTAATCAACTCAACGTTAACGAAGGCTATGCGGCTTATCCCGCAGTAGTATTCTCCTGGGAAACGCCAATCATACACCATCATGCTCCTGTACACGTCAAGCATCTTGGAGATGAGAGGCTTGATGCCCGGCTCCTTTCCCTCGCGAATCAGGGAATCGATGAATTCTCGCTCTTCTTTCTCAAGAATAATCGTGGTTCGCTTGGCTGATTCTTCTTGCTTTCCGATCATTTCTTGGAGCTTTTTTTCTTTGTCCTCCTGCATAAACGTTATACCCGTCAGCATACGTTATATGCTTTGCCGTTGCCTCACTCTGAAACCGAACAGCTTTTTACAAGGCTCACGACTATTTCAAGTGCCGATGAAGAACCTGATTATCTGAAGAGATGATGTACTCTAGGGTATCGGAGGCAGAAAATAGGCTATTATTATGAAATAACCTTCTTCTTAACCAAATATACTATTAGTGCCAACCCAACCGCGGAGGACGCAAACCCAGAAACCACCGACAAGATCATGCTCATCTTGAGATGAGTAAGCACGTAGACCATGTATGGTCCGCCAAAAGTGAGAAGACCCGCAATGACCGTCAACAGGGCATTTCGGAATCTCACGTCAATTCTGCTTGAGCCGCTGCTTCC
>CAYGYP010000326.1:0-3059 GCA_964354115.1 uncultured Candidatus Bathyarchaeia archaeon
GACAATTCTTTCTAGCTGCAAGACCGGACTGCCACACGATAGCATAGACGTGGTTCTGCTGTACGATACCTTTCACGATCTGACGGACCCTGATGAGGTCCTTGAAGAACTGCATCGAGTGTTGAAGCCCAATGGAGTCTTGTCCTTCAGCGACCACCACATGGAAAAGAACGACATAGTATCAGAAGTTACAAACAAGGGATTGTTCAGGCTGCTGAAAAAAGGAGTAGAAACACACAGTTTTGTGAAAGCATAAAAAAGGATTCAGTTGACACGCATGCTGAATTCGAGACTCTGAAGGCGGTCCATAATTAGGCTTGCTTGATTAGGGGGTACTGCTCTCCACGGCTTGTAATGGCACGTTGTGTGAACCTTTGTCTTTTCTGCGTCCTCTCTGAATGAGAAGGAGAATCCCGGCGACTATTCCTATCAGTAACATGAATCCTCTGAGACGCACGCCGACGTCCATAGAAGTTGCTACGCCGACGAACGCCGTCGCATCGTACAGCCCGTGGATTAGCGATGGGACGAAGAGGTTGCCGCCCGAAAGATAATACGTTGCTGCCATAGCCATTCCAAACGCTACAAGATCGGTGAATTGAATCAACGAGGCTATCCCATACACGACAGCGTAATAGAGATGCACAGCAGCAAACATCAGAGATGAAAAGAAAGCAACTGTCACCCAATGACGATTCCTAAAGATGTTCAGCAACCCGCCGAACATGAAGCCCCTGAAAATGTACTCTTCAGCCGGCCCTACGACCAGTATAGAAACGCCCACCATGACCCAAGCAAATTCAGGAGAAACGTTCAGCACTGGATTAGGTCTGTCGAGCAAATTCACCGCAGCAGGGTCATATATGGTCAAGAAATACAAAATCGCCACAGAAACAAGGATACCCAAGACTGTAAAACCCCCGAAAAACCCTAGACCGAGTTTCAGGGCCGAAAAGGTCTTGCTAAAATACCTCTTGATTATCGTCGTTCCACAAAGCAAAGTGATCGCTAGTATCGGTATTCCATAAACAATTAACGCTCCGAAAATGGGCCCGAAATGTAACCCCAAGTATTGCGAGTATACGCATGCAAACACTATGATGAGGGCGATGACGTAGGATTTCTTTCCTTTAGAACCTCTTCCGCCGTTATTTGGTGGAGACTCTGAAAGACTGCTTTGATCTGCTCTATCAGATATTCTCATCAAATCACTGCTATGCTACAGCACCTTCATATGCAGATCCCGTCCGCTTTTTGCTTTTCGGCAGTTTTTGTTTACAGACGAGTGAATGTTGAACTAGCGTACGTAACGAAACAACTACGACGGCAAACCCAGTAAGCCACGAAAAGGTGCAACTGAACCAACAAGAGAGTGTATAAAGGTCACTTGTGCGCGCGAACTGTGCTGAAACTTGAACCTAAAGAAAAGTGAAGTGTGGGCTAATACAGGCCTACTGAAGCCCTAGCAGCTTGAGCAGGTTATAGTTCACGATCAGCACTGCGAACAGTGAGGCAATCAGAGACATCACGGTAATCATCGTGTTAAGCGACGGCCCAGCCGTATCCTTGAACGGATCTCCGACAGTGTCACCGACCACGGCTGCCTTGTGAGCATCTGAACCCTTACCGCCATATTTACCCGACTCAATCAGCTTCTTAGCATTGTCCCAAAGACCACCAGCGTTAGACATCAACAAGGCCAACAGCAAGCTGGAAAAGATGGAACCTGCAAGAAAGCCTCCGAGCGCCTTTATCCCACCGACGAAGCCTATGATCAAGGTTGAGGCAATCGCCATCATGCTTGCCGGCATGAGCTCCCGCAAGGCGCCGACAGTTGCGATGTCAACGCATTTTGCGTAGTCGGGTTTGACGCCTGGTTTTCCTTCCCTGAGCCCTGGGATCTCTTTGAACTGCCTTCTGATTTCAGCGATCATTCTGGTAGCGTTTCTTCCAACGCCAAGCATGACCATTGCCGAGAATACTGCAGGAATCGCCACGCCTATGAGCGCGCCAAGCAGAACCATCGGATCCATAATATCAAAGGCGACAGGGTAGCCAGCCCTTGAAGCTATTTCCTGAAATGCAGCCAACAAAGCAATCACTGTCAGTCCTGCTGCGCCTATCGCAAATCCTTTGGTTATGGCCTTAGCAGTATTCCCAGCAGAATCAAGCTCATCCGTAATGGCGATTACCTCTTCGCTGAGTCCGGCCTGTTCGGCAATCCCTTTGGAGTTGTCCACAATCGGGCCGTACGCGTCGTTTGAAACTGTCAACCCGACGATTGAAAGCATGCCGAGAGCTGCGAGGGCTATCCCATAAACAGCATAGTCTACGCCTAAAGGTTCACACAGCTTGTATGCCACGGCTGCTGCTACGGCTATGCCGATTAATGGGAAAATGATACTGCGGAGGCCATAAGAAAACCCAGTCAGAATATTCAAGGCAGGCCCAGTCTGAGATGCTTCCGCCGTCTTCAGCACTGGAGCTTTATCCTCTGAAGTGAAGTAGTCGCTGGTCAATCCGATCGTTATTCCGGCAGCAAGACCCACAATTGCAGCTCCCCAAAACTGCCATTGATATCCCAGATACCACGTTGCTACGGCCGTCAGAACCCCGAAGATTATGCATGTTACGTATGTGCCACTGTTCAACGCGGCTCCTGGGTTGCCCTTCGGTCCAACTCTAACTGTTAACGCGCCTAAGACAGCGGCCAAGATGCCCAGCCCTGCGAACACAAGTGGTATCTGCACGTAAGTGGTGGCGACACCGAGCCCAACGCCAAGAATCATAACGACTACCACACTTGCAACGTATGAATCGAAAAGGTCCGCGCCCATGCCAGCCACGTCGCCCACGTTGTCTCCAACGTTGTCAGCTATGACCGCGGGGTTGCGTGGATCATCTTCAGGTATCCCAAGCTCAACCTTGCCAACTAAGTCTGCGCTTATGTCTGCAGTCTTGGTAAAGATGCCCCCGCCTACTTTAGCGAAAAGCGAAAGCGAGCTGGCTCCAAAACTGTAAGCCAACACTGCCGGAATAGTCCCTTCCATCCCGGTCAG
>CAYGYP010000327.1:0-3058 GCA_964354115.1 uncultured Candidatus Bathyarchaeia archaeon
CCTAGTGCTTGAAGGGCGCATCACCCACCTGGACAATAACACGAGCATCTACGAGCAAGGATACTGGGTCAAGAGATCAATATACATCGAAGACGTCTTCTACACAGTTTCAGACCGAATGATAAAGATGAACAGACTAGAAGACATGAACCAGATAGGTCAAGTCCCGCTCTCCTAAACCCTCTATCTTTTTTCTCCATTCGTCAACAAAAACGCGCGGGCGTTTCTTAACCTGTGAACATGAACCCGTTTAGGTTATAATTCCCTCGGACTCACTGTCAGAGTCGTGTTCCTCAAGGCATATTTGCTGGTAGATTGATGCTGAAATTCCTTCCACGGCACCATTTTACCAGCTAGGGCTTGCTTCTAAGTCATTTAGGGCAAACTGGTTTTGACTCTGACTCTAATTGAGTCAAACCGAGGGCCTGCGCCGAGAGTCTGCGGATTTCCCGATGCCAAACTATTTAACGGAACACCGTTTTTCCCGGTCAAAGGTCTCGGGGACCACAAGACTCCCTTGGAGACTCTTTCGGTTACTACCGCTTCGATAGTCAGTGCTCCTTGCTCGTTGAAAAGGGTAACATCGTCTCCGTTCTTTACTCCAAGATTGTCCGCGTCAGCAGGATTGACCCATACAACCTGCGGGATCGGGCCATAAACCTCTCTGAATTGACTGTGGGTCCAATTTGGGAGAGCACTGTTCAATAGAGTAAACCAGTGCTCCTCTTCATCAAGTGGCAATTGGGTTGGGAGGGGGTGTGCACCCATTTCGAGGGCTTTTGAGGAGTATAACTCGATCTTGCCAGAAGGCGTCTGATAATCATTAGTGGGCCTTTGCCTCAGTTTCAGAACCGCGCCCTTGAGTAGGTCATCGAAGCTTCCGTTTTCAAATGCTTCCCCTGCGGCCTTTTCAAGGGCTTGCCAAGGATCCTCAAACACCCAAGGCTCCTCGCAACCTAGTCTCTCAGCAAGCTGTTGCATGACCCATATTTCGTGCTTACACTCTCCAAGGGTCTCAATCGCTTTCGTTGATAATCGAACGTACAGGTGATGATCAGAGAAATTCAGGTCAGATTTTTCCAGATACGTTGCCGCAGGCAGAACAACATCGGCAAGCTTCGCGGTCTCGGTCCAATGTGTTTCATGAACAACTACAAACACATCTTCTCTTGAAAGACCTGCCCTCACGGCGACTTGGTTTGGAAGCGTTAAAGCGGGGTTGGAACCTTTGATGAAAACAAACTTGAACTCACCTGAGTCTAATCTCTCCCCCACAGAAACCTGCCCAACGACTTTTGACTTCCTACTGCTCATCTTGCTTCCGTTGATATAACTCCAATCAACAAATCTACCCTTAGAGTCAGTATAATGAAAACCGCGATGCTGTCCAAGCAATGCTGGCAGTAGACTCACAGCCCTCGCGGCCTCTGCCCCATGACTCGACTTGTTTAATCCCAAGCCTATCATAAAGCCCACAGGAGCCTTCTCAACGAGTACTTGGCATAGCTCCTCAACTTTTTCCCCCGTGAGGCGTGTTGCCTCTTCTACTCGCTTCGGTGTCCAATCCCTTACCTCTTCCCTTAATTTGTCGTAGCCAGTAGTCCATTCTTCGATGAATTTCTCAGCTGCTTTACTGTGTTCGATAAGGTACCGCGTTATTCCGTAGAATAGTGCTACGTCGCTGCCTGGGCGAGGGTTAACCCAGAGATCGGAGTTCTCAGAGGTCTCGCTTTTTCTGGGGTCGACGGATACCAACGTCGTGCCTTTTTCTTTTCTTGCTCTGAGCGAAAGGGCCCAGAGATGAGGAGAACTAACTTTCACGTTGTTTCCCCAAAACACGATGGTGTGGCAGTTAAGAACTTCCTCAAATCCAAGACCATACGTAAGTCCATAGTGAAGTCCGATTCCGGCGTGCCCGGATGTGCTGCAGAGAGCGCCGTCCGTAACCGTCGCGCCTATTGCCCGCCATAGTCTTTGAGAGTACTGCCAGCTGAGACATCCCTGGTTGCCTGGATAATCATACAGCAAAATGGATTCATTTCCGCAATTCTCTAGGACACTAGTTAGTTTATTGGCAACTAGTTCTATGGCTTCTGACCAAGAAACTCTTTTGAACTTGTCTCCATTCTTGACATGGGGAAAAAGTACGCGTTCTTCGCTATATACTCGCTTGGGGTCTCCCGCTCCTCGTGGGCATAGAAATCCCTGAGTTATCGGGTTTTCTGTACTACCTCTCGTGGATAAGATGCGGCCATCTTGTACAATTACGTCAACAAAACACGTATCCGGACAGTCCCTCTGACATACAGTCCTTATGACACTGGTCGTTTCTTTTGGCTCGGCTGACAAATGCGTCTCCCTCTTGCATGTCGCGTTTTCATGGGCAGATAATGGCGAGTCGTATTAAGCTTTGCTAGACCTCCGTATCTTTCGCGCGCCAGATAGCCTCGGTTTATACTTGGCTAGAACGCCCCAACTGCAGGAAGGTTGGGAGACGCTTATTGTGAATTTTCAATTGCCCAGTCAGGCGCATCGCGGTTCCCATAATCCGTATTGGGGTCAGGTTTAGCTTGGTTTCGATGCTGGGCGGTTCTTGGAAAGGGTAGATCTAGCTCGTCCAGTTCACCCTCTGAAATCGTGCGCCGTGTACGAATGTAATTCTGTTAACGGTAAATTGGTGTTGAAATCCCTTCCCCTGCGCCATTTTACCAATTAGAGCCTGTTTTTAGGCTACATTGGACGAATGAGTTGAATGCGAGCTTTTGTATTAGCGTTTGGCTCGAACAGCAAAGAATGGCGGCCCTGATGCAGCTTGGTGGCACAGTCGCAACCTTCGCGTGCGCGGGGTTAAAGAAGGTCAGCAGGGGATAATTAATTGCACGTGGGATGCCTGAGAAGGTCCTTACGTGGCTCTGTAGAAGTATCCAATCTCGGCATATGGGCTTTTGAACAGCATTACCTTTTCTCGGCAATTTGCCTGATACAACCAGCGGTAGAGCCGAAGAATTTTGTCACGTAGAAAGCAATGGTTTGAATATAGCTCGCGCTATTTTCGATG
>CAYGYP010000328.1:0-3040 GCA_964354115.1 uncultured Candidatus Bathyarchaeia archaeon
ATGGACGCTGTTTTCTGCGTGCGTTGCGGCAAGAAGCCATAACCGTGAATAAACCCGTGTTCTCTGGGTAGGCTCTCCTATAGTTTTCTATAGCCCTATCCCTCTGCGCTTTTTAGTGCTTCGTTAGCGGCAGATAGGCGGGTTAGTTGACCAAATTTGGTGAAGAGCGTTTTCTCTAGAGCTCTGCGCAACCTTCCCCTCCCTTTTATAAAGGCTGAATGGGCAGAAATATTCTGGTGCAGCGGGCAGGATTCGAACCTGCGAGCCCCTACGGGAAAGGATATGATATCTTGAGAATTTCTTTGGCTCTTGCCAATATTTTTCCTGATCCATCGATTGTATCCATAGCACCTGTTTCAGAGAATTTTGAGCTGTAATCGGCTTCTTGTCTCAATGCCATTCCATCCTCGAAGTGACTGATCAGCTCGGTTTCGAGTTCATTTGGAAATAGCTCTCTGATCGCAAGCAGCAAAGCATAATGGCTCTTTTCTCTGTACCCCTTGCTGAAAAGCAGTGCTCTGACGCTGTGAAACATGGAGTAGTAGCCTTGTATTGTTGCCCATTTGAACTTGCTGTCTTGAAGGGAGTCTTGCGCGTCCTGCAAGTCCGCTTCTGCGGCTTCAATCTCCTTGAGAATCATGTCTTTGCTTATCTGCGCCTTAATTAACTTTCTTTCGTTTAGGAGCTTTGCCAGTCCAGCGCTTATTCTGTTTCCCATAATGTTATGCCTCTCTGTATGTTTTCGTACAGTGGCTTGTCTTCTTTTTTGAGGCGGATGAACTCGTTCATATCTAAGGTTATCGGAGCTATTTTTCTCTCGCTTTTCCTGTTGAATTCGCTAAGTATTTTCTTTACAACTTCTTTTTCAGCGGTGATTATGAGCATGTCAATGTCGCTTTCCTTTGTGTCTGTGCCTTGAGAGCAACTGCCGAAGAGGACAACTTTCTTGGAGCTCTGTTTGATTTTGTCCACTAATTTTTTGAGCGCGAAAGTGTTGACAGCTATCTTAAGTTGCCTGACGGCGGCTTCTGCTAAATTTAGTTTGTATACGAGCATTCTGCCCTTTTCTTCCCTAGTCAGAAAGTCTGCATCAGCTAGCATTATCAGTATCTTGTGAGCTGATCCTCTGCTTACGCCGGTTTTTCTGGCAACTTCTCTTTCATAATATTCTCCTAATGGTGTTGCCAAGAAAAACTCAAGTACGGTCATGACCTTGGGTGTTAGGAAGTTCAGTTTTTCGGGTGTATTCTTCTGGGTCTTTCCAACGGCATCGGTTAAGTCGTGAGTATCGCTCATTTTTTTGTACATTCCGCTCATTATTTTGAGCATCAAGATACTTAAAGATTTACCGCTGCAACCTTCCGGTTCACACATGAAGGAAACATTTTGCATGGCAAAAACTACGCAGAACAAGTCCCTTAGATGGTGCAGCGGGCCGGATTCGAACCTGCGAATCATTCATGTGTTAGAATTGGGGAAGCCTTATATTCTATAACTATAGTTATAGTTATTGGTGCTAACCGTGCCAACAACCGTTCAGGTAGACGAAAAAACGCTTCAAATGCTCAACAAAATCAAAAAAGAAATGAAAGCGAAAAGTCATGACGATGTCATCAAGACGCTAATTTCTGAAAGGAAGAAAATCCCCTGCTCGATGTTTGGGTCAAACCGCAAACTTACGCCTTTTTCAGCGGCTGACGAGGCCGAGTTCCATGAGCTGTAAATACGTTATCGATGCCTACGCGTGGATAGAGTATTTTAAAGCGTCTAAACTTGGAGAAATTGCCAAAAAGTACATAGAAAGCGATGATGCTGCAACGCCGACGATAGTTGTTGCGGAAATCAGCAGAAAACTGCAGAGAGAAATTGAGCTTAACAACGAGACCCATGCGGGAAGATTGAAGCGTCTAGAGTTCATCAGAGCAAAAAGCCGAATAATTGACTTGGATTTTGAGACTGCAACTGAGGCAGGCAAGATTGATGTGAACATGAAGAAGAAAGTGAAGGGCTGGGGCTTGGCAGACTCAATAATTTTGTGCACAGCCAGAAACGCGAAGGGAAAAGTTGTCACTGGAGACGAACATTTCCGAGGCTTAGACGAAACCGTTTCTATCAAAGAATAGTTGCATGGTGCAGCGGGCAGGAGCTGGAACCTGCGAACCCTTGCGAGAAAGGATATCAGCCAACGATCAGCAGAAATATGCCTAAGACAAGGATGAGGAAAGATACAGTTCGCTTGAAAAATGCTTCAGGGATTCTTTTCAAGACTGCATTGCCTGCCAGCGTGCCGAATAGCACAGGAATGGAAGTAAGGACTATCAAGAAAAGAAATTCACTGATTTGGTTAGACTGCGTCAAGAAATACGCCGGCATTCTCACAGCATCAACGATTAGTCCAGTAGCAGTAGCGGTGGCTATGAATGCTTCCTTTTCGACATTAAAGCTGAGCAAGGCGACTGAGCGTATGCCGCCTTGTTCGCCGACTAGCCCACCAAAGAATCCAGAGGCAAAACCTGCAGCGGCGGCGCCAATCTTTCCGAAACGTAGACGTTCGGAGATTTGAAGAACTCCGATAGTGCCCGCAACTATAAGCATGACTGAAAAAACGATGCGAAGAATATCGCTTACGAAGAATGTGTGAAGAAGCGCTCCTGTAAGCCCTCCGATGGCACTTAACAAGCCGAAGCGGATCAGGATTTTGCGGTTAACTTTGGCTTTTAGTAGCCAGAATCGAAGGGCTGTTCCAAGGAAATGAGGCAAGGAAACTAGTGTGATGGCAATTTTGGTTCCAGTGCGGATGCTTACTAAGGGAATGAGGAGGCTTCCTATGCCGAACCCTGCCACTGAAGCAGTCATGCCTGCAAGGAAGCTCACAAGCACCACTAAGATTTCAAACATGGTAAGGTCGCTTAAGAAAAGTGTGAATGTACGAGAATAAAATCTTTGTTGGAACAAACTGGTGCAGCGGGCAGGAACTCGCACCTGAGATTTTAGGTTAAGCCTTAAAGGTTTCAGATCAGGGTTTACGTATACAAATCAT
>CAYGYP010000329.1:0-3038 GCA_964354115.1 uncultured Candidatus Bathyarchaeia archaeon
AGCACTAGTAATTCTCTACGAACTAGCCTTGGAAAAGACCCAACAGACTTAACCGAAAAAGATCAGATAAACCCCAAAACGAGTACGCCTTCACTCTTGCGTTAGCGGATTAAAAACTTGGTTTCACGCCAGCAGTTGAGCAAAAACGTGTTGTTCGTTACAATTTTGTTTGACTGACAGAAAAATTGCCAAAAAGCCAAAACAGCGCGTAGGGCACCCATGAGCCGCAGGCATGATAGACTTTAAAAGAACTAAGAAGCTGTTGAAACCTTTGGCTTATGATTCGAGACTTCGAATATTGAACTGCATAAACAGCGAAATCTCGAACCCCGCCGAAATAGCCAAGAAACTCGGAAGGCACAGGTCAACTATTGAAAAACACCTCAGAGTCATCCTTGCAGCAAACATCGTTGAAAAAGTTCCCTCATTGACTGAGAGTGGGCAGCTTTCGAACTGCTAAACGTGATCCTGAACAAAAGTCAAAAACTCTGGCTCGCCACGTCTCAGACTAGCACGCTCCCATACTTGAGCTGGGCCATCCCCGAAACGCGTTGAAAAATCGTGAGGGGAATCAAATTCTTACAGCTGAAGAGACTCGCAAATCGACGATCACATGACGTTGGGATACAATGATTTCAGTTTCTCAGTCTGAGTATTCGAGGGTACTCTGCTTCGCACTCAAGGCGTTGCCTGCATCGAGCGTAGGGCGTTGAACACACAATATCTGAATGAACGGTTCCTACTCCACGACGTATCGATAAGCTATGTGCTTGCCTGCTGTCGGGCTTTTCCGTATTACGCGCAGCACGTCGCCGGGCCTTGCACCAATGGCTTTCACCGCCGGATCAGAAGACCCAATCTGCGGCAACTGGTAGGGCTGAACCCTATACTTCGAAAGCAATTGCCGCCTCTCTTCTTCTTCTAGAATCTCATGTAAAGGAACAAGCTTGTGCTCGAAGAGATCAAAGGCTGGAAAAGTCTTGGGCAGCAACTCAATCTTCCTTTTCTTGGCACCCTGCTTTACAGCATGCGTGTATCTTCCATCAGTAACGATTATTCCCCGCTCCACATCAGCATCTTTCATAGCCTTCTGCAAACGGTTAATCGAAGCTATACCTACAGTGCTTTCGCCTGGAACGCACCAGACCAAAGCTTTCTCCTTATCCTTAGGCATATCAACAATGTAACCAACAGCATCCTCGTGCTTCTGTTTCCTGATAAGCTTGTATCTCCTAAGTTTGATCAAAACCTCAGCCTTGCGCTCTTCCAAACTCCCGAGTTTCTTACTCAAACGTGAGACCTCAACTCAGAGAACAGTCGAAACCTAAACGAAACATTAACCCTTTAAACTTTGTGCTCCAACCATAAGTCACGAACAACTTCTCCTCTTCGCATCGCTGAAGATGTGAGCCGCTCAAGCAGGATTCCAGATTATCGGCGTCCAAGAAGGAAAAAACATGGACAACTGCACTTGCAGAACCAGAGATATGCACGCAAGAGTTGAGAACCTGAACGTATTCCCCAAAGCTTTCTAGACCCGAAGAACAACATCTTCAGCGTAACTTTTCATCACATCAGCATAACCCGATATAATCTCCCGCGAATAGGGGATGAGAGTCTTGAACTTCTCATCTAGAGTGTCACCTGAGACGAATTGCTGGAAGACGAAAGTTCTGGCTCCCTTGACCACTTCGCATATTTTGTGCACGTCTTCCATTTCGACAAAACTGGGAACAACTGTTGTTCTGAACTCATACTCCACTTTTCCAGTCTTCAAGATTTCAACCGTGCGAAGAAGCTCAGCCGTCTCTTTGGCTCCCAAGCGTCGATACTTTTCCAATGATGTTTTCACGTCCAATGCAACATAGTCAACATACGGTAGACATTCTTCTAACGTTTTCGAATCCAACCCGTTTGTGTCAAGCTTCACCAGAAAGCCTTTTTCTTTAAGCTTCCTCAAGAACCTCGGGGTTTCTCTGTGAATCGTTGGCTCTCCACCAGTCACAACAATAGCATCCACGTACTTCCTGCGATCTTGAAGGATCATCAAGGCCGTTTCATCGGTTAGGAACGGAGGTTCAGGGTCCACGACTATTCTCCAGTTATGGCAAAATGGACAGCGCAGGTTGCAGCCCGGGGTGAAGAGCACTGAGGTTATTTTATTCGGAAAGTCTACAAGGCTTGTCTTCTGCAGTCCACAAAACTTCATGAGCCATTCACTCAAGCAGGCACGGGTGCGACTTGCACAGCGGTAGATTTGTCGAAAGTTCGTCGTATCGCAAACTCTGCCTGCTTGCCATCATTCCACTGGTCAACTGGCCGTAGGTAACCTACCACCCTTGAGTAGACTTCGCATTTGGCTCCACATGTTGGGCATTGTTTGTGTTCTCCGTTCATGTAGCCGTGGGTTGGGCATATGCTGAAGGTCGGCGTTAGTGTGAAGTAGGGTAGATGTGAACTCCACGAAACTTTCCGGATTAGCTCAGCCGCTGCTTTCCATGATTGCAGCCTCTCTCCGAGGAATATGTGGAAGACTGTTCCGCCTGTGTAAAGCGTCTGCAATTTGTCCTGATGCTCCAATGCCTCAAACAGGTCACCTTCATAGTCAACTGGCAACTGCGAACTGTTTGTGTAGAAGGGTTCAGCGCCTGCCTTCACGTTTTTCTCATTGGCCGCGATAATGTCTGGATATTTCCTCTTGTCTATGCGTGCGAGCCTGTAACTCGTTCCCTCGGCTGGCGTAGCTTCAAGGTTGTACATGTTTTCCGTCTCCTCCTGAAATTCCACCAGTTTTTCACGCATGCGGGTTAGAACTCTCACTGCGAAATCAGCTCCTTCTGGCGAAGCGATGCTGACCTCGAATAGGTTTGAAATCGCCTCATTCAGACCTACTATGCCAATAGTCGAGAAGTGGTTTCGCCAGTGCTTGCCATGCTGCGCTTCGACACCTCTGAGATAACGCCTTGAATACGGGTAGAGGCCAAGCTCAGTGAACCCTTCAAGGACTTTCCGCTTAATCTCCAAGCTGTCCTTGGCGA
>CAYGYP010000330.1:0-3036 GCA_964354115.1 uncultured Candidatus Bathyarchaeia archaeon
AGCATCGGGGCCTCTGGAGCCTCTGACGAGAGTTCGAATCTCTCCCGGGCTACCATTATACCCTAGTCAGGTCTACGTTCAAACTCTCAGTTCAGAGAGGGGATCGGAATATTCTACAGAGCTTTCTCCGGAAAGAGTTTTTTCCTTTTTCTGTGGGCTCGATAAGACCCAGTTGTTTCAAGAGATCTAATTCGTCATAGACTGGCTCTTGCTCTACAACCTTGCCATCAATCTTCGTGTGAGCATCTATTTCTCCAGAATGCTTTTCAACTTCTCTAGCGATTTCTCGAGTTGCTTTTTGCCCATTCTCTTAGCGAACAATTTTTCGAGGAACTTGCCAAAAATTCCCCAAGGCATTTCATAACTCACCGCATATGTGAATTTAGTTCCATCCTCTACGGGTTCCAAGACTAATGTTATAGTACTGTTTCTCTTTGGTTCTTCTATGAGATATGTAATCTTCTCGTTCTTTAGACTCTCCGTGACCTTGAAAGTTGCTTCCCACTTTGGTCGGGCGGACGCACCTACTCGATACTTGTCTTCAGGAGTGTTCACCTCTGAAGTGAACTTTATATCCTCCAATTGCAAGGAGGTAAAACCACCTCCTACTTGCCACTCTGACCACCTGTCCAGAGCAAGCATTCTCCACACTTTCTCAGGAGAAGCCTTGATTTCAATCGAAGTTTCAAATCCACCCAAAACATCACCTCCCCTTTTACGATCAATCCTAATTATCTCTTTCTTGACATTTAATAATTATTGTTATTATCACCTAATGACCTACTATTCGTCATTCCATTCGTCACATAGAATTCGCTCATTTCTTGTCTCATGCATTCGTTGTAAACATCATCATGTTCTGAAGGTTCAGCTTCTCCTGTTTGAGAAATTTAAACGAGATAAGTCACGTATCCCGGGCTACCATAATACACCTTTTATTCTAAAAAGTTCTGTTAAGCTTAGAAGTCAACAACAAAACTAGTCAAACTACTCTGAAACCACAGAATAAACCCAATTCAAAAAGGATCAAATATCATAATCTTCTGGTATTGTCACACAAAACAGACAGGATAAATCGTCAAAAAACAAACGACCAAATTGACATTATACCTTTTTAAAAAAAGAAGGGTAAAATACCCTCAATTTCCTGATATTCAGCAAAATTCACGAAAAAAGGTTAGCTTTTGTATGCTTCAATCTGTATGCTCGTTATTTTTACTTTCGGTTCTTCTGTAATGTCCATGTTTTGGGTTGTTTCACCGACGACCTTGACGTTTTTGAATCCCACCCTTTTTATGGTGTCCAAATACTGGGTCTTCTCTAATGCACCAGCAACACATCCAGCCCAATCCTCTAAGCTTTTTCTGACATCTTCAGGCAGTTCTCCTTCCGTCACTATGTCCGAAATCAAGATTCTTCCACCGGGCTTTAGGACTCTATATGCTTCTCGGAACACCTTTTCCTTGTCCGTAGACAGGTTCACCACACAGTTGCTAATGACGATATCCACTGAGCCGTCTTCAACGGGCAAGTTCTCAATTTCGCCCAGACGGAACTCAACGTTCCCGTAGCTGTACTTCAAAGCCACAGCCCTCGCCTTGTTTATCATTGCATCCGTCATATCAACGCCGATCACTTTCCCGTTCGCTCCAACCTTGTTGGCCGCAATAAAGACGTCGATTCCGCCTCCGGAACCAAGATCCAAAACGGCTTCGCCTTCCCTCAAACCAGCCAACGCGACGGGATTCCCGCAGCCTAAACCCATAACAGCATCTTCAGGCACGCCCTTCAGATCATCTTCCGAGTATCCTATACGTAATGCAGAATCAGTAGACGAGGAGCCGCATCCGCATCCGCACGTTTGACAGCAAACGTCAACGGACTCCGCGATCTCGCTGTACCTTTTTTTGACAAATTCTTTTACTTCTGTTTCTTTCATTTTTTCCACCTATTCATTTATTGGATGCCCAATATTTCTTTTCGAAATATATAAATGTATCGGAAGCCCAATATTAAACCATGAGTGAAGACAGCCTTCTGGAGATTCCAAACTGCTGCGACATGCGAGGCATGCTGTCCTTTTACATACTTTGGCTTCTCTCGAAAAAACCCATGAACGGACAAGACATCTCCGAAGAGTTGAAAAGGAGAAGGGGAACCAAGCCGACGGCTGGAACAATATATCCCGCACTGAAGGAGCTCCGAAGAAAGGGGCTGGTGAAAATGGAAAGGAATGGCAGAACCACCACCTACACGCTTTCAGACGAAGGCAGACAGGGAATGGAAAAAGCGTGCAAGTATTTCTGCTGCGTCTTCGACGAAATCTTCCAACAATACGGCACAAAACAGTAATGACCGAGAAACTTGTGGCTAACTAGCTAACGTGCATCCAAAATCACTTTTAAACAGCAACTGATTCAATGTGCATAAGTAACTAGATATTTATCGGGTCAAAATTTTTAAGTTAGCTGCTGTTATTTTAACATTTATGCCATTTGCAGCTGTCTGCCGAAAATGCGGGACATTCGTGATTGGTCAAGCCAAATCGGACGTAGCCTCAGAAATTCGTAGGCACTACCGAGCTACCCACGACCAGTTTCCCCACCCTGACCCGATTTACTTGGACCTTGGCGACTTCGAACCTAATGTCGTATACTTGATCGACGAGTCAGGCAACCGCTCCACCTTCACGTCCGAAATCTTCTGCTCGAAAGAATATTGCCTAGCAACAATCTCCGAGAAAGACTTCGACGCGTGCGCTTTAGGACCGAGAACCCAAGAAGCCTTTGAACCGTTGCTGAAAAACTATTTTCCACCCGCTTAACTAAGAAACATGAATGTTAGAAGATGCTCAAAATTTCAAAAGGCAGTTAAAATTCCGCTTGTTTCCATACCTTATCCATTGATTTGCCGACTTTTTTGACCGCCTCTTGAACTGACATTTCAGCGAGACTTTTGTCGAAAGGCTCCGGCGTTATTGGTCCATCGTAGCTGATTTGTTTCAGAGCTTTCAAGAATCCCGCAATGTCGATTACT
>CAYGYP010000331.1:0-3031 GCA_964354115.1 uncultured Candidatus Bathyarchaeia archaeon
GGTTGGCGGTGGCACGCCTATGGGTTGGCATGCAGATTTTGGGACTTGGGAGTATATTCTGCCGTTCAGTTTTCCGTTCTATGGAACATTGTATGACAGAATCTATGTCTCAACCAAGGGAAGGATAGCATTTGACTGGTCGGATTATAGCTACGACAACGGAATACCTCAGTTGGCTGGGAGGTTGGCGATTGCACCAGCATGGGACGACTGGGTGTCATACGACCCGTACGATACATCGTACGACATCTATGTTTGGCAAAATAGCACGCACGTGGGCATCGAATGGTACGTACGACATTATGGTTCAGATGTCGTCGCAGATTTTGAGGTGATCTTGCGGGTAGATGGGGTAATACAGTTTGATTACGGTTACAACAACGGTCCGATTTCGGCTACTATTGGGATCTCGGATGGTAATAGCGATATCATCGCGGAAGACGTCACGGATCTCAACTACATTCACACCATCATTTTCACGCCTCCATTGCGAGAGCACGACCTTGCCGTTTGGCTGCAAACGCCCTCACGCATTCACTTAGGCGAATCCTCCCTGTTTAACGCGACTGTGATAAATCTCGGGCAGCACGTCGAGACTGACGTGGAGCTGCAATTGCTGATCGATGATGCACGAGTTCAAGTTGTTTCCCATCTAGTGCTTGAAGAATTGCAGTCTTACACATTGGAATACCGATGGGATGCCGCAGTCACAGGAACATACAATGTAACGGTTTATGCGCCGCCGGTAGCGTCTGAAAATTTGACAAGTAATAATTTCGCCACAAACCTGGTCAAGGCCACAGAGTTTAAGGGACGT
Organism: uncultured Candidatus Bathyarchaeia archaeon; assembly: GCA_964354115.1. Classification (GTDB taxonomy): domain Archaea; phylum Thermoproteota; class Bathyarchaeia; order Bathyarchaeales; family Bathycorpusculaceae; genus DASPTR01. The sequence continues at coordinate 818 of CAYGYP010000331.1, forward strand.
ATTCTTTGGGATCGGACTCACGGGGGCCCATGGATGGAGTCGTATAGCATCTGGACTGAACAACTTGCCGACAGGGGGTACGATCTGGACTCCCTAAATGACAGCGGAATTACACCCGCGAAGCTGCAAGGCTACAATGTCTTCATGATTGTAGGACCTTGGATTGCCTACACTCCGGAAGAGCTTACAGCGATACAAGATTTCGTTTTTGCCGGTGGTGGTCTTCTTGTGATGGGCGACTACAACGAACAAATCTGTACTGACTTGACCCAATTCGCCGGAATAACATGGGCGCGCGGCGGAATTAGTGAGCTAACGACCGACATCACTGCGCATCCAGTGACGACAGGCGTATCTTCCGTGTACATTGGTTATCCGTCCGTCTTCATATCTACAGACGGAGCAGCTCAAGGTTTGATAAGGAATTCGATGGGCAACGCGACGCTGGCTGCTTCTCAACAAGGGTTAGCGAAGGTCTTGGGACTAGCTGGCGAATACTCATTTGACGATTACACAATATATCAGGCTGATAACCTGCGTTTGGCAAACAACATGATAGACTGGTTGTTGGTCGCGGTTCCAGTTGAACATGAGCTCGCTGTGATCCTCCAAGTTCCCAAGATCGTCGAGTTCAACGAGTCATCTTTGATTAACGCGACCGTGCGAAACCTTGGGTTAAGCAGTGAAAGCAACGTGGAATTCCAGTTGTTTTTCAACGACACAATTGCCGGCTCAGTTCTGATTTCTGAGCTACCGGCTGGAGCTTACCACACGCTGAGCAGCATGATCAACGCATCGGTTGCTGGAGCGGTCTACAACGTGACAGCTTACGTGCTCCCTGTGGAAGGAGAGGAAACAACAACTAATAACATCGTCACGAGGATCGTGAAATCCGGATTCTATTCAAGAGAATACTTTTCGCCCAGGTGGGTTGGCGGTGGCACGCCTATGGGTTGGCATGCAGATTTTGGGACTTGGGAGTATGTTCTGCCGTTCAGTTTTCCGTTCTATGGCACATTGTATGACAGAATCTATGTCTTCACCGATGGAAAGGCAACGTTTGACTGGAACAACTGGATCGCACCAGCATGGGACGACTGGGTGTCATACGACCCGTACGATACATCGTACGACATCTATGTTTGGCAAAATAGCACGCACGTGGGCATCGAATGGTACGTACGACATTATGGTTCAGATGTCGTCGCAGATTTCGAGATGATCTTGCGAAATGATGGGGTGATACAGTTCAACTACGGCCATAACGACGGCCCTGTTACGGCTACGATTGGCATCTCAGACGGTATGGACGACGTGCTTGTCGAATACGTCACGAACCTGAATTACATTGAAACTATCATTTTCACGCCTTCTTCAGTACTTATCTATGACATGGCTGTTACCCTTCTCAACGTCTATCCAACCGATGTTTATCAAGGATGGATTATCAACGTGAATGTTACTGTTGCTAATCTTGGAAATGCCTCAGATTATTTCATCGTATCACTATACTATGACGACAATCTGATAACAATGGAGTATTTTGAGCCCATTCAGCCGAACGAAACTCTAACCCTGAATATCATATGGGACACTTGGTACGTAGCGACAAGTCAGAATTATACCATGAAGGCAGTAGCAACAACAATGAGGGGTGAAACCGATACCGGGAACGACATGTTGACAGTGAACCCTGTACAAGTCAGAATCGTGGGCGACGCGAACGGCGACGGAAAAGTAGACATCTTCGACTGCATCTTGGCGTCAAATGCATTTGGCGCAAGCTCCAGCGAGCCTGAATACCGAGTCTTCTGCGATGTCAACCAAGACGGCATCGTCGACATATTTGACATGATTCAGTTCGCAATCCACTTCGGAGAGGGATCCTAGCATGTACGATGACACCGGGCAATTATCTGGAATTCTCGACCCAAACTTTACAAAACTGGTGATGCTGGAGGAAGTGAATTAGTTGAAGAAAACAAACACTTTATTCGTGATTACGCTCTTGATTCTGTCAATAGTCGCGGCTTTAAGAGTCATCCCCTCGCTGGCCATCGAGACCGTGAGAGTCTACGTTGATCCGCCGTTGCTGGCAGAATACTGGCTTGTTCCGGGCACATTGTTCAACGTTTCGCTAAACGTTGACAACATTCCAGCAGACCCAGGACTCGCAGGCGCAGAGTTTCGATTCTCCTACGACCCAGCGCTGCT
>CAYGYP010000332.1:0-3026 GCA_964354115.1 uncultured Candidatus Bathyarchaeia archaeon
AGCACGGAACACTTACCCCAGAAGTTGAGGCCGACGAAGACCTCAGGAATTTTCACAGCCTCGACCCCACATGCGGAGCATGTCAAAACGCAGTTCTCAACCACGCCACCGTTAAGTTGCTGATCCGAGTCTAGGAAGAGGACATAGCTACCCTTCGAATGGGATAGCCCTACATTCCTAGCAGCGGCTTGAGTTCCTCTGTGAAGTATCACATTGGCGCCAAAATTCTCAGCTATGCGTCGAGTTTCATCCTTACTATAATTGTCCACCACTAAGACCTCCTTGTATGGGTACTTCTGCCTCCTTATGGCTTTTAGGCAGAGGGGCAGGCTCTTCGCAGAATTATACGTAGGAACTACCACTGATACATAAACTTCTTTGCTGCTATCCATAGGCATCAAGAGTTCAAGAGTCCCAAATAAGCCTCTTCGTACGCTTCTGCCACTATGCTCCACTGCTCCCTCTGAGCAAACATCAAGTTCTGTTCGCTCATCTTGGCTGCTATCTCCTCGTTGAAAAGGACCTTCAAGATCGCATCCTTCAACGCCCCGACATCGCCAGGAGGCACTAGAAGCGCGGAGGCACCCTCAGCCACCATCTCCCTGATTTCCGGCAGATCGGAAGCTATAACAGGCTTCCCATAGCCGCAGGCAAGGTGAAACACGCCGCTCGTTCCTAGAGCGACTAAATATGGTGTCACCACTACTTTAGCCATACCGAAGATCCGAGATAGATCTTCCTCAGGTACGTAGCCCAGAAAGACCACTTGCGGAGGCGCAGTTTTAACAAACTCGTCTAGGTAGCCTGAATAGTTCGGGTGGTCAGTACCTGCGATTACAAGTTGAACATCTTTTCTTTCTTTCATTAACTTTTCAAAGGCTTGTAACATGATTGGGAGCCCCTTGGATGGCCCCATATGGCCGAACATCAACACCACCTTTTCCTCAGAATCTATCGATAAGCAATCGTTTACTGAGCTGCCGTGAGGTATGCAAAGTACTCCTTGATGGTTATAGCGTTTCCTCAGATATTCCGCATATGACCTCACCATCACTACAACTCTTGAAGCCGAGAGAATTAGCTTGGTAGTCACAAGGATCCCTGTCTTGTTCGCCAAGCTGGGCTTTACCTTCGCTTTTTCCAGATCCATTGTCTCCCCCAAATTGTGCAATAGAACAACAACTCTAAAACCGCAGAGTCTGCATAGAAAAACTAATGACAAACCAGTTAAGTTGGCGAGCCTGCTCCTTCCGTAGCTTTGAAGGCCGACGTTGAAGTGAACCACATCGGGCTTCAGCTTCAAGATTTGTAGTATAATGCTGAGGATTGAGAAGGGATTGTCTGCTTTCCAAACCCTTAAGACCTCAACCTTAGAGCCCTCCCTCAACATGCTCTTCGAACCATCGATCGTATCAACCAACACATAGATCTTGTCGATCGCCGGTCTATTCGCCAATTCCTTCAATAGGCTCTTGGCGTACTCACTTAACCGAGCACGATTAGGTGGATAAGATGAGATAAAGCAAATCCTCAACACAGCCCACCATCCGAGACGAAGCTCATGGTCATAAACCCTCTCTTAACCGTTTTCCTCCACACCCTACGCCTTCGAAACAGAATTTGGAGAAAAGCCCAGCCCGCGATAACCATCTGTATGAACCAATATAAGTAAATGAATGGTATCTAAAGAATGTTCCTAAGCCTCACGGGCCTCTCCACGAAGACCAGCGCTATACCGACTGAGAAGAGAGTTACAGCAGTCAGAGCTACAACGAGAGTAGCGAAGCCTGTTACTAGGCCAATTTCAGGGAAAAAGAGTAGGCTGAGTACCCAGTTAAAGTAGCTGACTATACAGAGAACCATCATGTACGGGCCAATAAGCGAAACTTCTGCGTCAACAGCCTTCCTACTGTGCTTCTTAAGAAGCTTTCCGTACTTGAATGCCGCCTCCATGTACCCTTTGTACCATCGGGCGCGCGCACTCTCAAACATAAACAACAGTGGAAACGTTTTTAAAGTTAAATCATTAACCCCCAGCATGTTTTTCTACGCTTTGAACCAAAGTTCAGCCGTTAAGCTTCATAATCGTTAAATACCGAGCAAAATCAGCGTCGTTTACCCATTCCCGGGCGCCTTTATTACCCCAGTTTTGGGCTAACCGACTCAGCTTGCGGGTAAGGGGGATGCCAATTTCCTTTATTTTATGGGCAAGTTTGCTTTGGAAAACTTCTTGCAACTTCCTTGCGACTGTAAGAATGCTTTTGGCCAAGGTGTAGCTACGGACATTATTGTTTACTTTTATCGTTAGGTCAATAAGTACTCTGTCTATCCTTTGCAGGGCCGTGAACCATACGCCGCAGCGTATGGCCTTCAGCTTCAGCTTCATTAGTTGTGTCTTATCAAAGAAACCGGAATTAACAACTTGCGATGCATCCCCAGACACTGTTTCTAAACCTCTAGAGTCCTATCTAATGAGTATCATTTTTAAGATGATATTAAACTAATAAAAGATTTGTGATTGTGCTTTCCATTTTGATGAACTCAGTAACCGTTAGAGAACTCCTTCCGCAAACAAACCATGCCTTAGCACCAGGAACCAACGACACATATACGCGCGCTAATCGGCGGACACGCAAAAAATACATCCATTTAACCGAATAACTCTTCAAGGGCCGACAGGATTACGTTTTAAAAGTAGCCAAAACGAAAAAATCGCCTGCAAACTGGTGGAAGCTGCTTTTGAATACTTCTGCGACTTTGAAGGCGCCAGGATCTTCAGAAAAAGGAAACGCCAACTTGACCCGGAAAAACTCCTAGTCTATTTTACCCTCGTGGTGCGGAGGTGAGACCCCCGCCGGCTTTACCAGAGAGATCACTCTTTAAATACCCCATAGTACAAAAGGTTTTGTTCATGGGATACCGACAGCGGATGAAGTCGCCTCGAGCCTCTGGTCGAGGGTACGGAACGCCGCGACATGAAAAGGCCAAAGCTAGAGGACGGAAGCATCGGTCCATTGGTAGATCCA
>CAYGYP010000333.1:0-3010 GCA_964354115.1 uncultured Candidatus Bathyarchaeia archaeon
TATGATCATCCTTGGAACAGGTCAATTAACATCGAGAGGCTGTTCATACGAGTGTACAATTGGAATGACATACTGAAAGAGATTAAACTAGGCTTTGGAAATTAACCTGAAATTATCGGCATCTTGTTTAGGCCCTGATTATCTTCAAGCCCTCAACCATGAAACCAGCCAAGTCAGCCCTAGAAACAAGAAGACGTGTTTTAGTTTGACCCAAAACGCGCGCAAATCGAGACTGCCAAGCACCTAGCTATGTTTTCAGGGCATCTATGACCTCGTGGATGTCAGGAAGTTGCCCCAGCTCATAGATTTTGAAGAAAACTACCTTTTGCCTCTCGTCGACGATTACGTTTGCTCGCTCTGAGAATCCGTCTTTGATTCTGAATATTCCGTATGTCTCTGCGACTCTACCATGCGGCCAGAAGTCTGAGAGGAGCCTCGTGTTCTTGATACCCAAGCTTTTTGCCCAAGCCTTCTTCGAGGGCACAGTGTCAATGCTAACCCCGACAGCCACGGCATTCAGCGAATCAAAGACGCCCTTGTTCTTTTCCAGGGATTTCATCTGCTCAGAACAGACGGGAGTCCATGCTAGCGGATGGAACGAAAGCAGCACTTTCTTTCCCTTGAAGGCTGAAAGTCTGAATTCCTCTTCGTTTTGATCATTCAAACTGAAGTCTAACGCGTTGTCACCCACTTTTACCTTCTTCATTTAACTTTTCCTCTTGGGTTCGACTGCAACTGATCTTACAGTTCGCTAGATATTAAACCTTAAGAACAAAGAAACCTAGACTAGACAGTGCGGCGCCTAATGGTGAGAACAAGTGATTTTAAGTGCCCTCAAACTCGTCATCTCTTCGGAAGCCTGATTCCGACTTCTCGCAGACTTGCATGCACGATTTTCCCATGTCGAATCATGTGGGTGTACGGATCTATTCAGGAACAAGACCGCACATTTGGAAGATAGCTGATTTACAGAAAGGTTTGATCCTTGTTCACGATGGGACAGAGACGGTAGGGGAAGGAACAGGATTTGGACTTCCAGTTCTTGTCTATTCGAATGAAACGTATTTTTCAGCAACATCGAAAGTGCATATTTCTCAACATGAGAATCGTTGCATCATCTGTAAAGAATACCTAATGGATAGGATCGCGAGGAACAGGTTTAGAAACGTCAAGCTGGAAAACCGCACAGCCCGTGCCTTTTTTGCCTACTTGGCCAGTTTGTATCAAAGGCACGCGCATTTCCGGTTTTTGACGTTTAAAAACCTGATCGGAAAAATGCATGTCGACACCGCATTTGCGAAGGCTGAGCCCATGGGCAAGGTGACGGTAACCTATACGATAACAAAACCACATATTTGGGTGAAGACGGATTTCAGGGACCTGAACAAGAAGAGACTTGAAAGAGTCTTCATGTTAAACGAGCAAGGGTCAAAATACTTCAGAAAATATGCTGACTCTCAGGGCATGGAATTAGTGGATGGAAAAATAGGCGCTTGGGATGCGATAAGCGCTGAGTGGGCATGTCTGAAGGTTCTAGACGGCAAGTTCGGCTTCCGCTTGTGGAGAGCAGAAGATGGCGCTTTGCGCAGAGGCCGAGAATTTCTTAAAGGTTCTCTAGATTGGGTCGGCCTGGACTATGAGGTCAATCCGCAAAATGATGTGTTCGAGTATGAGATTGAAATCTTGGGTGTGTAGCACGATTTGACGACAGTAACGTTGGTCTACCCGTATTTTCGGCCAGCAAATGATGATTCAATTTTCAGATTTCCTCCGCTGGGGCTAGGCTACATAGCTGCATACTTGAAAAACCAAGGAATCTCAGTTCAGCTAGTGGATTGTACCTTCATGAATCGCAAAGAGGCACTGAAGAAGATCAAGCATTCGCGACCGAAAATAATCGGCATACAAGTGATGTTTTCCATGAAAGAAGCGGCTCTTGAAATTGCTCAACTTGTCAAAGAAGACTGCGAATTTCTCGTTGCCGGTGGACCGCTTCCAACATCAAACCCTGCGGATTTCTTTCCATCTTTTGATGCCGTAGTCATCGGTGAAGGTGAACAAACGATGCTTGAGCTAGTCCGCACAGTGCAAGAAGGCACTAGCCTGATGAACGTGAGGGGGATCGCATTCAAGGAAGAAGGGAGAATGTCAGTTACTCCTCCTCGGAGCTTCATAAGAGATCTTGACAGCGTTCCGTTTCCATCTCGGGAAACGTTCGACAACCAAGCTTACAAAGACTATTATTCAAGAAGATTCGGCTACACAACAACGTCGATCATAACCTCCAGAGGCTGCCCGTTCAAATGTGACTTCTGCAGCAGACCAGTATTCGGCAACAGGTTCAGATCGAGAACCGCTAGCAACATAGCAGAGGAAGTCGAAGCGATCCGCAGACTTGGTTATGATAGGGTGTGGTTTGCTGACGACTGTTTCACGTTAGACCGAAAGAGACTACTGAGCATCTGCAACGAACTGCTTCGCAGGCACACTAACATTGGTTGGGAATGCCTATCGAGAGTTGACACTGTTGACTCGGAAGTTGCTGAGAAAATGAAACAAGCTGGATGCGTCCGCGTGTTCTTCGGAATAGAATCTGGAAATGACTCCGTCCTGCGAATCATGAAGAAACAGGCCAACACAAAGCAGGCCAAGGATGCAGTTCACACTTTTAAAAAAGCTGGAATTCAAGTTGGAGCGTTCTTCATATTGGGGTACCCTGGCGAGAACGACAAAACGGTTCTGGACACTGTTAACTTTGCATCTTCACTCCCCTTGGACTATCTCTCCTTCACTCTCCCTTATCCAATTCCCGGGACACCGCTCTTCGACAAAGTAAAAGATAGGATGACCCTCGACGATTGGAAGGAACCCACGAAGTTTCACCTCATAAAACATAAACTACTTTTTCGTTCTAGGTTTTCAGAGAACAAGCTCAAGTTTGCCATTTTCAAAGGCATGACACAGTTTTATTTGTTGAAGTATTTGGGAAAAAGATTATACAACTCAGTAG
>CAYGYP010000334.1:0-2999 GCA_964354115.1 uncultured Candidatus Bathyarchaeia archaeon
GAACGGCTGGAAAAGCCGCGGCATCTCTTCTTCCTTGATTCCGTGACCGGTGTCGGTAAACTCGACTCTGAGGCTGCCGCCTTGGCGGTCCAGGACAGTCCTGATGATCAGGGTGCCGTTCCCGTCCATGGCTTCAGCGGCGTTCACGATGATGTTGGCGAAGACCTGCTGGAGCTGGGAGCCGTCGGCCACGATCTGGGGAAGCGCGGCCAATTCTTTCTCGACCCGGATGTTCTGGAAGAGAGCCTGGCGCTCGAAGAGGGCGAGGGCCCGGTTGACGATGTCGTTGATATCCGTCGGGGCCATCTGCGGCTCCTTGGGCCGGGAGAACTCGAGGAGCCCCTTCACGATGTCCTTGCAGCGGGTCGTCTCCTTGACGATCTTCTTGAGGTTTTCGTATTGGGGGGAATCTTTCTTGGCATCTTCCAGAAGGAGATGGCTGTAGATCAGCACGCCCCCGAGCGGGTTGTTGATCTCGTGGGCGATCCCGGCGGCCAGCTTGCCGATCGAGGCCAGCTTCTCCGATTGGATGAGATGGCCTTGCATCTCTAGGAGCTCCTTGGTCCGCTCCTTGACCTTCTTCTCGAGGGTTGTCCCCCATTCGATGAGTTCTTCATTGGCGGTTTTGAGCTTCTCGGTCATCTGGTTAAAAGAGGCCGCCAGCTCCCCGATCTCGTCTCGTGACCGGATTTCGACCTTGTGATCCAGTTCACCGTCGGCGATCTCATGGGTGGCGGCGACCATTTGCCGGAGTGGTCGGATAATCCTGGTCGTGGCGAAATACAACATAACGAGGAGGAAGACAACGCTCAGCAGAGCCAAGATGGTGAAAGTGAGCATGACCCGGTTGGCCGTATCGACATACGGTCTCTCCAGCGTGCCCACGTAGAGGATTCCGACGATCCTCTTCTCGCCGTCCCGAATCGGTTCATAGGCGGTGATGTACCAGTCTTTGACCACGAAAGCCCGGTCGTTCCAAGCCCTCCCTTCGTCGAGCACGACGCGCCTCACCTCGGCTGACAACCGGGTCCCGATGGCCCGTTTACCCTCCTCATTGGCGACGTTGGTCGAGATGCGCAGGTCTCCCTGGAAGATGGTTGCGGTCCCGGTATCCCGGCCCTTGTACTTCTCGCCCTTGAAGACGGTCTCCTTAACCCGGTCCACGATCTCGAAGTTCCGGTTGAGAAGGACGCCTCCGTAGAGTACGCCCAGGACCCTCCGGGTTTCATCGATGACGGGGGCGGCGGCCTTGAGCATCAGGCCGCTCGTCTCCTTGTTCTCCAGACTGGGAGCGGCCTTGGGTGTAGGGATGAATTCCAGGTAGGCTTGGTCGGCCAAGTCTTGGCCTTCCTTGAGCAACTCGGCCCGGGAGACGATCTGGGGATGGGCGACAGGCCCCTGTTCAAAGGCCCGACGGATAAGCTCGTCCTGGGATTGGTCGTCACCCGCCGCTTCCGGGTTGCGGGTTCTCGTGCTTACCCGGCCTTCTGCGTCCGTCAGAGTCAAGATGTCCAGGCCGTACATCGTCCTGACCCGGTCGAGACGTCGCTGGATAAGGTCCCTCTCGTTCCTGATGATGGCTTCCTGGAGGCTCTCCCGGGCCGCAGTCAGGCTGACCAGGTCCTTGATGTCGTTGAGGCGCTCGTTGAACACGATCCAGGCGGATGCTAGGTCATGGTTGACCTTGGCCTTCGCCTGGGTGATGAGAGTATTCTTGATCAGCCGCTGACCGAAGACGAGCGAGATCAGGCCGCCGACGGCGATGACGATGAGAAAGCTGAGGACGAGTTTTGTCCGCAAAGATAGTCGAGGACCACGCATGTCTTTTCATGGGAACGGTCTTCACGGAGAACCGTTCCCCGCTATTCTACAGAATCCCGGTCGCCTCCGGCAAATTCATCTCTTGAGCTGCCGGACGAGCTTGCCCTTGGGGTCGTAGATATTGATAATCAGGGGCATCTCACCCGGGAGCGCGTGAGTGCCGCAGGCGTGACAGGGGTCATACGGCCGGAAGGCCATTTCGGCCATGTTCAGCAGGCCTTCGGAGACCTGACCGCCCTTGATAAAAGCCTTGGCCGCTTTCTCGATGGACATGTTGATAGCGGCTGAATTATTCACCGTGGCCACAATGAGGTTGGCCTCTTCGACAATCCCCTTGCTGTCCGTCTTGTAATGATGGATGAGCACTCCCCGCGGGGCCTCGACGATCCCGACCCCCTCGGTCGGAATCTGGGTTGGGATGTTTCTGAGGTTGGTGTCGGTTATGGACTTATCTTCGAGAAACTGGACCATCGATTCGGCGGCCTGAAGGGCTTCGATCAGGCGGGCCCAGTGGAAAGCCAGGGTGTTGTGAACGGGTTTTCCACCCAAGGTTTCATACATCCGGTCGTGATGCTTCTGGGCCAGAGGCGTGGCCATGCCGTCCGAGGCGTTGAGGCGGGCGAGAGGGGCGACGCGGTAGACGCCGCTGTCGGCACCCTCGACGAACCCTTTCCATCCGACCTTCTTGAGGAAAGGGAACTTGATGTAGGTCCAGGGCTCCACATGCTCGGCAATATGGTCGAGATACTCCTGCGATTTGAACTTGGCGTACTCTTTTCCTTCCGGTGTGACGACACGGACGGTGCCATCATAAAAATTGACCTTGTTGTTGGCGTCTACGAGGCCCATGTAATAGGTTTTCATGGTGTAGGCGTCGCTCAGGACGAGGTCCACATACTGTTTATTCTTGAGGACGACGTCGTCGAAGATCTGGAGGGCGAACTGGGCGAACTCGACGGCGAACTTGGCCGTTTCCAGGAACTTGAGCCGGTGCTCCTCATCCAGGCCCTTGGACACGCCGCCGGGCACGCAGCTGACGGGATGAATGACCTTGCCGCAGAGATAAGCGATGATATCGCGGCACTCCCGGCGAACCCGGATGACCTTGCCGCCGATCTCGAGGCCGACCTTGCCGATGACGCCCAGGATGTTCCGCTCCGCCGCCGGGGCCGTGGGCC
>CAYGYP010000335.1:0-2992 GCA_964354115.1 uncultured Candidatus Bathyarchaeia archaeon
GCTCTTTTTACAAATTCAGACCGTTCTTTTTCTTTCTGATCTGAGACTATCTCAAAAAGCTCTGGGTCACTTATCTCTAGGCTAATAATGTGAACCTTATTCGCTTTTTTATTTAGAAGTATGGGTGTTTGAGGTATTTCTTTTTCAATTGGAAAATCTTCAATACTCTTTTCTAGTTTGGGTTTCAAATGGATTGCATCTCTATTTATAATGGCTGTAAGCTAGAGATTTTTTATCTAAAATAAAGAATTTGTGAATCAATGTTATGGACTAGTAATTTATCGTCACCACTAAAGCTAGTTGGCTAGCTTATAATGTTAGCAGCTCTGATACCTCACATGTCAGTCTTTTCGGGAAACGAAGATTAACTTTTCTTCCTTGGGTTTTTTATTTGGCTGAATTTTCCAATCAATGTAGCATTTGATCTCTTTGAATCCAGCTTCCTGAAGATAGTGAAGAATGTCCCAGTAAGTGAAGAGTCGTAGGCGTTCGCGATCTCGGAAAACGTGTATGCCATCCGGATCCTCAATTATACTCTTCTCCTGCCACCAAGCTACACCATGAACCGGATCAAAGTCTTGGATATGATCTATTGTCGTAAATTTCATGCCACGAACACGTCTTTCACTAACTCTATGTCCTTTTTGGATCTCCTTGAGAGAAAACCAATCCTTTCCATCATAGAAAGGGTTGCCAATGTTGCAGATTAATACTCCTCCTGGTTTGAGAGCACGGTAGACTTGCTGCAGGCATTTCAGTACATCATCATCGTCTGGCAAAAGAAAGAGTATGTAGAGTGCAAGCGCTGCGTCAAACTCATTCTCATATTTCAGTCTCGTGGCATCACCCTGCAACAGTTTAACAGAGACCCCCTCACGTTTAGCTCTAGCTTCAGCTATCTGAACTCTTTCAAGAGTGTAGTCTTGTCCAGTGCATTGGTAACCACGGTGCGCCAACCCAATTATGTGTCGGCCGTTTCCGCAAGCAACATCTAATACATCCCTAACTTGATGAGTTGCTTGAATGCGGAAGGCAGATTCAATGAAGTCGAGCTCCCGTTTTGTGGCTTCAGTTAACCGTCGGGATCTCTGAGCCCAGAGGTCTTCGTAATAGGCCAAATGAGCGTAATATGCACGAGACGCCTTTAGAACAGTCTCTCTTGTTGTTTCCATAATATTAGGTCTGGTTTCGCTAATTAAAATCTTCTTTTAAAACTTTACCTCAACCAACTTGCTAGCTAGCTGCCGATTAACAGATGGCCTACAGCAATCGGCGGCATAGGTCATATCTCAGAACCGATGAACCACGCATCCGCAGCATCAGATTTACCTTCATCACAGCACGCGCGCAAAAAAAGGGGAAGCTGAACCGGAATACGAACTTGCATTCAAGACTTGATTGAAAAATAGAGGTTATTTTACCTTTTCCGACGTGAGTATAAGGCCGAATTGCTGCATAAGGCCCAAGGTATCATACCTTACCCATGATTCCACGAACTTGCCGCCAGCAATGCGATCAATGTAGATCTCCCACATTGTCACTTTTTTATTAGTAGGTAGGATGTCCATGAATTCACCTTTATGTGTGCCAGTCCACGTATAACGTACCGCTACCTTGTCTCCTTCGACAACCATGTCATCAACTGTGAAATGAATGTCTGGAAACACTCTATACCACTCGCCACAATCATGTTTGAAGTCTTTGATTCCGCGTATGTCCTCGCCAGTGCCACCATGCGAGACGAAGTCAGTGGCGCATAACTCTTCTATTGCAGCCATGGCAGCTGCATTCCCTTTGTTTAACGCCTCAATAAAACGACGTTCAAGCGCCTTAATTTCTTCCGCTGACATAAACTATCACCTCCTTTCAATCTGGGCTTCAATGTTCATTATGATGATTTTTATATTAATTATTTTGCTGAAGAATATTCTGAATAAATAGATACTCACTAGAATCAATAGCCTAGCTACCTTCCTTATGAAACGTTCCGTCTTAAGGTCAAGGTAACGAGTCTGAGGTTTCCCAGCTAACTAACTAATTCTATGTAAAACTATTGTATTTGGGTAGCTATCTAGACAGAAAAGAAGAAGAAGAAAAAAGACTAAAATAAAATCAATTTAACTATCTATTATCCAGTGTCTTTAACAATTCTTGGGCTTTTTGTCCGATATGTTCAGCGATCCGGTTGGCTATCTTCTCACCTAATTCATGAGAGGCGTAAATCCTAGGGTCACGTCCAAAGATGCCTGCTTCTTTTTGTCCTTCTTCGCTCTTCAAGTCTTCTTTCTTGATTTGTTTCATGTCCACGAGTTCTGGTCTTAGGTACATCATGAGCGAGGTTTCCCAATGTGCAGCGTGATCCATCTTGTCATCTGTTAAATCGTAGAGGTCTCCTTCCATCATTGCAAATCCCGTAGCCTTCCTAGTCTTCTTAATTGCGTCAACAGCCGTCTCTATTGCATTCTTCTGTTGTTCAACATCGTGACCTGTTACGCCTACGATAACTTGAAACCCCACGTCGACTAATCCTAAGAAGATTTTTTCGTATAACCCTTCTATAAGTTTTTTTCCATACTCGTCATCATAGTCAAAAAAGTTCATCGTCCACGGATGCCACTTATTGAGGAACCCCCAATAGGTTGGTGGGACGACCACGCCTCCAAACTTCTCAGCTGTTCTTATGAGAATATTGTAAGCCTTAAGGGTATCATTCCCTAGAGGTAGATGCCTTCCATGCCACTCTAAGGAACCGAAGGCACAATATGCCACAGGAAACTTGGATACTGCCTCATCTAGTTCATGGGGAAGCATTTCCTCATATCGAACTTTCCGTTTTGTCGGTTTCATCATAAATCTCCTCAAATTGAAGGATGCTTTGTTGCCTACTTAAATTCGTTTCTAGCTAGAATCTCCCATTTTGTGAACAGCATTTTAGCAGGGGAACCCCTTTCCAGCTTCAGTAGCTGGCTAGCTATGTAATTGTTTTTGTTTG
>CAYGYP010000336.1:0-2992 GCA_964354115.1 uncultured Candidatus Bathyarchaeia archaeon
AATGACCAGACCCCGGCCGAGTAAATCGAACTTGAGTCTGCCTGGTTCTGGATATTTCCCGCCTTATTTTTGCGAACACCGTCTTTTTTGAGGTTGCTTGAACCACAGTACAAGCACTCAGTCATACTCTCTATTGGAACTATGCGCTTAACCGATACCTGTACTCTCAGCGTTATGGATAATTCAACAGCAATAATATGCTTGCATTTTACATGGCGATATTTGTTATCGGGGCACTCGCAAAGCCATTCACCACAGACCGTAGATACACAGTAATCACCATTACCAGACTGAGACTTAACCGAATAGGTGTATTCATCTATTCGTTTGATTTGACCGTTGAGTTTTGCGATTGCTTCACCACGTTGCTCTCTGGTTGTTGTTACGGTTGCCATACCAATCTACCTACAAAGCACTATACACAACTATATATATGAACTTATTGGTAAACACATCAATAAACTTAAATACAACCCGTAGGTATATGTGTTGTAGAGGTAAAAGAATGAGTCTTAAAAGCAAAACAAGTGTAGCCCGACCAGGTTCAACATCTCTCAGAGCCACTGTTCCAGAAGGAATAGTTGCTTTTCTTGACCTAAAAGAAGGCGACAAGTTAGAATGGAAAATGGAAATAATAGACAATAAACGAGTCGTCATTGTCAAAAAACAAGAGTAGAAGGAAAGTACATGGAAAAACAAAGCGTTGTAATAGCAGAAGTGGAAGACTTCATTAAACGTTGGAAAAGCGGAGAGTTGATTCTTACCCCTGAAATTAGAAACGCAACTGTAACCTCTGAAGAAGGGAAAAATTTTCTAGGTATGACAAAGAAACGCACCGTAAATCTTCCCAATGAAATAGGTTATGCTGTAGCTACTTATCAACTTCAGAAAGACCTAAAAAATCCACGGGAAACCTTGCAAATAGCATATGAGGTTTTAGCCCTAATACAACGAGCACGGGCGTTTGGTTTTATTAGCGACCCTAAACAGCAAGCTAAAGAATATGAGCAAGAAATTGAACGACTTAAAAAGCAAGTTGACAATCTTAAAACTCTAAATGAAAAGTTGACAATAGAAAATAAAAGGTTACATAATCTTCTACCCAACAAACCCAACAAAACTAAAGGAAAAGGGGACACTGAAATTGGTGAAGTTGGACTTTGATGCTATAATTGTCAAATGTTCGCATTGTAAACAAATGTTATCCAAAGCCAATTTCGATACGCACCAATGCGACTTACCACTTAAAGAGTGTAAAAGAATCGAGGTTGTCTATTTTCAGGATGACTCATACAGCAACAAGAAGTTGATGACTGGGTGGGGAACAGATGGCATTCTATATACCTTTGAGGTTGTGCCACGAAAGCCAATTCCTATAACATTTCCACTAGCAGACGAAAAGAAACAGCTAAACGGAACAGACGAAGAGGTACCAGAACCAAAGTTTGAGTGATATATTTATGGAACACACTAGAGACGTTGTGATTGCTGGTGGTGGACCCGCGGGAGCTTATTGTGCTTTTGAACTCGCAAGAAAAGGAATCTATGCAACAGTTTTCGACGATTCCCATCCAAGAGAAAAACCTTGCGGTGGTGGAATTTCAACATCAGTTATAGAAAAATTCCCATTCGTAGAACAGTTCCCCTCAAAGGGGAATATTACTGCCGATTTCAAAATAATATTATCCAAAAACAAGCAGGTGGTGGTAACGGGGCATGGAAAAGGATTCAACATATCAAGACGATACTTCGATGAAGGAGTCCTCAACATGGCAACACAAAACGGAGCAAAATTGATTAGTGAAAGAGTCATAGACATCCAGAGGAAACAAAACTTATGGCAAATTAGAACCAACAAGCGGTTACTTTCGGCAAGAATCCTCGTTGGCGCTGATGGAGTAAATAGCTTAGTCCGCCGTAAGACCATTGGCGCTATTCCCAAAGAGAATCTCGGATTAGGATACGGATACCTTGCAACAGGTGTTGAAAAGGAATACAGGACAATAAAATTTCTGGATGGGATCAATGGCTATATCTGGATTTTTCCACGGGATAATCACTCTAGTATAGGCATAGGTAGCGAACTCAAGTATGGGAATAGGCTTAAGAAACTCCTCGATGATTTTATCTGCTCTTACTGTCCTCACATTAAGGTTATTTCAAGATTTGCTGCAATGTTTCCATTTGCAGAAGATCCGGACTTTTTTATGCTTCCATGTGCAGGGGAAGATTGGATTTTGGTGGGAGATGCAGCAGGACATGCCGACCCCATAACTGGAGAAGGAATTCTTTACGCACTATGGTCGGGCAAACTAGCCGCTGAGGTCATAAAGAGAAATGAGCTAAAATCATACGACAAACTCTGGAGGGAAGAATACGGTAATGACCTCAGAGAGCGTTGCAAAAAGAAAGATACGTTCTACGACCCCCTCATAATAACACTCTCGATTATTATGGGTTCTCGAAACAAGACTTATTCTTGGATTACGACATAACTGAGTGAGAACAAACGTAACTTTCCTATCTTTTTTTTATTGTTGCGGTCAACTCCTTGTAAGTTGAGTCTTTATCTTTCAACATTTGTCCTTAATGCATCTCTATTTTTTGCATCATATGATTTTACGACCAAGGGATAAGATCCAGAATACGATAAAAAAGAAGGAGTTGACGGGTGACATTTCCATCGTGGGCAGGGTTCAAATCTCCCGGTCCACTCCCATTTGGGTTCAAGCCCAGAAACGCTATTATGCCGAACACGCCCTGTTGAGAATTGTAAGCACGTGTGTCCAGAGCAGGTATGCGTTACCTAACACTGAAAACTTGCTATGTTTCATACACACCACTTTTTATTCCGCCTGCTGGCACAGACTGCTAAAAAGGCAAGTGTTATGGTGACCTTCTTGTTCAGGTGAAAAAGTAGGGTTAGAGTGCAGAGTTCTTCTATGACAGCTGAGTAATGGATTTTCCGCATTTGATATGTTGCGACACTGGA
>CAYGYP010000337.1:0-2987 GCA_964354115.1 uncultured Candidatus Bathyarchaeia archaeon
TGACGCCAATCTGCTTCTGGGCCGACTCGATCCAGACCACTTCCTGGGTGGAACATTTCGACTCGATAGAGAAGCGGCGGAGAGCTGCTTTGCTCGATTCCTTCGGCTCCAGCCGCGAAAGTCCCGCGCGGGAGGTTCCGCCTTCAAGACTCCGCTGGACCTGGCGCGGGGCATCATCGCGGTCTCGAACGCCAACATGGAGAAAGCCCTGCGCGTCATTTCGGTCGAGCGTGGCCACGACCCGCGCGATTTCTCGCTGGTCTGTTTCGGTGGCGCGGGAGGACTGCACGCGGCGGACTTGGCGCGCTCGCTTGGCCTCAGGCAAGTCATCGTGCCACCCAACCCTGGGACCTTCTCCGCCCTCGGCATCCTGCTTTCTGACGCGGTCAAGGATGTGTCGCAGTCTGTGCTGCTGCCCGTCCCGGAAACTGTAGAGGTGTCCCGCCGGGACGTCTCAGCCTTCTTCGGCAAGCTGGAGCGGCAGTTTGCGCGCCTCGAGCGTGCGGGACGCGCGGAGCTCCGCCGAGAATACCTCCCGGCCCACCTGGCACGCGCCGAACGGCGGCTCGATGCCCGCTATGTGGGGCAAGCCTATGAGCCTTCGGTCCCTTCCACGCCGCGATTTGAGCAACAGTTTCACCGCGAGCATGAAAGAGCTTATGGGTACGCGCACGCAGGGCGGCCTCTCGAGGTCGTCAACCTGCACTTGCGCTTGGTCAGCCGCACGGCCAAGCCGCCCAGGCGACGGCGGCCAGCGAGGATCGTAAGCGATGCAGGCGTCGCGATGGTGAAAAGGAAACCGGTTTGGTTCGGTGAGGGCTTTAGGAAAACCCCATGCTACGACCGCGCGCGCCTGGTGCCCGGCACGCGCCTCGCCGGCCCGGCCGTCGTGGTCGAATACAGCTCGACGACTGTAGTGCCACCCGACTTCGTGTGTGGTGTGGATGAATATTCGAACCTGGAGTTGTCTCGCCATGCGCGTTGATGCGGCGGAACTCGAAATCTTCAAAAGCCTCTTCCACTCGGTGGCGGAGGAGATGGGCGCGGCACTGCGACGTTCTGCCTTCTCGCCCAACATCAAAGAGCGCCGCGATTATTCTTGTGCCGTATTCGACGGCCAAGGCCGCGTGGCGGCGATGGGCGACCACATGCCCGTCCACCTCGGGTCGATGCCGATGTCCGTAAGGGCTGCGATCCAAGCGCTCGAACTTGGTCCGGGCGATATCGCCATGTTGAACGATCCCTACGCGGGCGGAACGCACCTGCCCGATATCACGCTGGTCATGCCGGTTTTTGCGCGTGAAACCCACCGGAAACGACGTGCGAGCGCTCGACCCGCGACGGCAGTGGCAGACCGGCGCAGCAAAACGACGCCCGTCTTCTACGTTGCCAATCGCGCTCATCACTCCGACATCGGCGGGGCACAACCCGCCTCCATGGGATTGAGTGAGGAAATCTACCAGGAGGGCCTGCGCATTCCGCCCGTCGTTTTGGCCCGGCGGGGAAGAATCGAGCGGGGTGTGCTGGCCATGCTATTGGCGAACGTTCGCACGCCTCGCGAACGCGAGGGCGATTTGACGGCGCAGGTAGCAGCTTGTCGGCTGGGTGAACGGCGTCTCCACGAATTACTCGCGAAATACGGCGTCCCGAAAACGGTGTTCTACCTTGGCGCGCTCCAGCGCTACTCCGCCCGTCTCATGCGAGAAGCCCTCCTGCGAATTCCGGCGGGCGTCTATCGCGCCGAAGATTTCCTCGACGACGACGGCTACAGCAGTGCCCCAGTGCGCCTGCGCGTGCGCGTCCACATCCGGAGCGGGCGGGCAATCGTGGACTTCGCCGACAGCGCGCCGGCCTGCCGGGGCGGCGTGAATTGCGTTCTGGCCATTACCACCTCCGCGGTCTTCTACGTTTTCCGCTGCTTGCTAGGAGCGGACGTGCCGGCTAGCGCCGGACTGATGGATTCCATCGAGGGGCGCTCGCCAGAGGGTAGCGTCGTCAGCGCATCTCCTCCCGCCGCGGTGGCAGCGGGCAACGTCGAGACCTCGCAGCGGATCGTGGACGTGCTGCTCAAGGCGCTGGCGCGGGCGCTTCCTGAGCGCATCCCCGCCGCCAGCTCCGGGACGATGAACAACATCTCGTTCGGCGGAATCGATCCGCGCACGGGCGAACCGTTTGCCTACTACGAAACAATTGCCGGCGGTATGGGAGCCCGGCCCACCGCTGACGGTTTGAGCGGCGTCCACACCCACATGACGAATTCACTCAACACGCCGATCGAGGCGCTTGAATCAGCCTATCCCGTGCACGTGCGGCGCTATTCCCTGCGCCGAGGCTCGGGCGGCACAGGACGTTTCCGCGGCGGCGACGGTATCGTCCGCGAAATCGAATTCCTCGCGGACCTCCGCGGGAGTATCCTGTCTGACCGCCGGCGATTCCGGCCTTATGGCCTGGCGGGCGGAAAGCCGGGGAAGGCAGGAAGAAACCAATTAGTGCTAAAGGGGCGCGTCGTGCCCCTGGCCTCAAAGACCGTATTCGAAGCTCCCAAGGGAAGTATCCTGAGAATTGAGACGCCCGGGGGCGGCGGCTGGGGTAAGTAGGGGCGAGGCCCGTGCGGTGTCAAAGCGGCGACAAGCCCTCTACCGTCTGGTGCGGGGCAAGCCGCCACACTCCAAGGAGGCATGATGGAACCTGTCAATCGCAGAAGCTTCATGAAATCAGTCGCGGGCGCCGCGGCGCTGGCAGCATCAGACCTCCGGATCACCCAAGCTCACGAGTCAGGCCCTGTTTTCTTATCCACTTGGGCCCGCGGCAAGCCCGCCAACGAGCGCGCCGCCGAAGTCTTGCGGGCTGGCGGAAGCCTGCTCGATGCGGTCGAGAAAGGCATCAATGTGCCGGAGAACGATCCCAACGTGATGAGCGTCGGTTATGGCGGGCTGCCCAATGAAGAAGGTGAAGTGGAGCTCGACGCCGCCATTATGGATGGCACA
>CAYGYP010000338.1:0-2985 GCA_964354115.1 uncultured Candidatus Bathyarchaeia archaeon
TCCTGGAATAATATATCCGATAAATCATTAATTAAGATTTCTGAATCTGATTGGCTTAAACCAATTCCTTCGGTAGTATAGAATTCTCCATAGAGCGATCCCCAATCATGCCAAGCGTAGCCAGCAACTTTACCTTTCAAATATGCAACTTGTTGGGTGAAAACGTCTTGCCAACCAGTTATGTTGATTGGAAAGGGACCGTATTCCCCTAGGTAGAAGGGCTTTCCAAAGTCACCAGCAAATCTGGCGACCATAGCGTCAATCCCGCTTTTCCAGCTTGCAATGTCCGCAGGTGTATCCGCGTTCACATAAAGGTGGTCTTCCCAGACAATGCCTTCTCGGTTAACTGGTTGAACATCGCTGACGTACCAAACGTAGGGAAAGTCGATGAATATCAGGTTATCTGCAACCGTGTGGATTGCATCTACCATCTGTTCCATGTAGTGAGCATAGGTAACGCCCATATGTTGCGACTGGGTTCGAGACGTAATCGGGCAATGCGAAAAAGGCTCGTTCATAATGCCGAACATGACGTATTGTTTATCTTTATAACGGTTAGCCAGAAACACCCATAAATCAATGAAGGATTGCCGATTGTCATTGTGCAGCGGATTATCGGTGTCGAAGAAGTCCAATAATGCTTGATTTACGGTTGCTTCGCTGTAAGGCGAAGTGCCGTAGCCGTGCCCGTCAAGCATCCAATCTGGCATCCCTGAACCCCAAGTTGCGTAGGACATGTCATCGAAAGTAAAAATCATATACATTTTTGCATTTTCGCAGATGTCAACGTAGCCGTCAAGTTTCGCCAAATAAGAAGAATCAATCGAACCGCGTGACGGCATCATATATCCCACTCGAAAACCATTAAGTTCTAAACAATTTCCTCCATGCGTTTGCATTCGCGCAACGTCTTCTGCTGTGAAATAGCCGTGGTTGTATTCATTGTGGTCCATATTGACGCTTACCAATGTTATTGGATTCCCGCCCGCGTCAATTATGTCGATACCGCTGGTTTGAAGTCTGTGAGATCTCACAGCAATTGTTCCGGAGTTTTGGACGGTGTAGGACGAACTCACATTTGTTGGTGGGGGCGTGGGTGAAATTATTTCAACGCTTTCAGACATCGCCATCAACGCTGGAAGCATCTTTGGGAAATACCATGTTTGAACATCAGTCAAGGTTTGGCAATTATGCATGTAAGTATCTGTGCCTGTGCCTGTATGATAAGGCGTACCACCATCCGCTGCTATTTCCCAAAGCCAAGTACTAACATTGCTAGTACCAATAAGGCTGACAGCATCGCTGATTGCATATCCACCTCCAAGACCTATCGCAGACATGCTCCATGGAAAGGAAGGGTCTAATTCTGCGATGCGATTCATGATCGATGTGGTTATAGCATTACTGTTGCCATAGTCCAACCAAGGCCCACCACCATAGTGGCAGTTCACATACACTTTGGGCTTGTAAGTTGAAAAAACACTTCGCATCGCTTGTGTTTCAGGCTCGCTTGCCGCACTTGCACCATGATAAGGCGCTGAGTCAGTTCCAGGGGGCGAAATATATGAGAACCCCGTCACAAAGTTTCTGTTCAAATCCACGCCGTAAGTTGCATTGTTTGAAAAATCGCTGTTCCCGCGTTCCAAGCTGTCCATGTTGACTATTGGAACAAAAAGAATATAGTTATTTTGCAGAATACGGTTGGCTTCGGCAGTGTTGCTCGTTAGAAGCCACTGCGCCATCAAGTATTCTACTTCGCTGCCTATGTCTTCCCAACCGTGAAGACTTCCATCCCAAAGCACTCGTCCGCCGTTTGGGTTTCCAAACCTGAAAATGTAGATATCTCGATTCTGGTAGCTCTTGCCGACTATTGCATAGGATGCTTCAGTCGGATGAGAGTCGCATAAGGTTTTGAACATGTTTATCAAAGTGTCCTTCGTGTGGAAGGTTATCCCACCTGATGCCAAGTAAATCTGGGTTGAAGCTATGAGTATAGTCAAAGCCAGAATTAGGCCAAGCCGTGAAGTCTTCATTTTCGTGGTTTTAGCCTCCTATTCTTGTTTTTCATTAGTTTCTCCATTTTTTTCCTGGCTGCGCTTTAGATTCCTAATCAGTTCTATGTTGGATACTGCGGCTATTTGACACAATCGTCTATCTTACTATTACATATACGTTGTTATATTTCTGTTCGACACAAATACACGATAATTAAGAAAAGCGCGCGCGCTTCAATTTCACGACTGAAAATCATCTCCTCTGCGCGTGTTCAAGAATAGAACTGGGTTCTACAATAGGTTTAATTATCTCAACTGAGAAAACTTGTGATGGAGAGAGGGATAGGGGATGGGTTTTTTCTCCGGTATGCGTAGCGGGTGCGATATAGAACAATATCAAAATTGTTCTATACCTAAGTTGTATAGAGGTTTATTAGCTTCGGTTGCGGTTTCAAATTGGGAGAATGGTGAGCATGCTTCGTAAACGTTCTAGTGTCAAGTTTGTAGGAGCAGTTATTGCTCTGTTGTTACTTGCTAGTTCGCTTTTGGCAGTTGTAAATGTTGGAATTGTTTCTGCTGCTCCTGCGCTTTCGCTCAAATGGAGCGATCCGCGGTCAGTGACTGGAGCGGCTACGAGGGTTGGGGCGCAAGCCGCGGATCTTCGACCGGACATTCCGGGGCTGGAGGTCGTTGTGACCGGCATTGACGGTGGAATCGAGTCGGGTTTGACTAATGGGTATGTTACCTGCTTGAACGGGCAGACAGGCGCGCGCATCTGGCGGGTTAGCCTTGGTAGCAATGCCATTCGGAATCATTCGCCGTTTGAGATTGCGGATCTTGACAAGGATGGCACGATGGAGATTGTGGTAGCTGCTTGGACGCGGACGGTTGCGTTGAACGGTGAGGATGGGAGTGTTTACTGGAATGTTGCGGCTCCGTCGTATGATTGTTGGCCTGCGATTGCCGATGTTAACGGGGATGGTTATCCTGA
>CAYGYP010000339.1:0-2976 GCA_964354115.1 uncultured Candidatus Bathyarchaeia archaeon
TTTTCTGATTACCGGAAAGTTCATCGTAGGTTTAATAACCGGTTCGTTATCCATTCTTGCTGATGCCATTCATTCGGTATCGGATATGCTTACCGACATTGCGGTGCTGCTGGGCCTTTATTTTGGCTCAAAAAAGCCCGATTCGGAGCACCCATACGGACACGGCAAGCTGGAAACACTTGCGGCTATTGCGATTGCCCTGGGCCTATTAGGTGTGGGACTCGGAATGATATACTATGCAGCTCTTGACATTGCAAAGGACCATGTCACTCGTCCTCGGAACCTGGTTTTGATAGCAGCGGTTGGCGCTATCGCCGTTAAAGAAGTAGTCTATCGCGTTACAAAGGCGGTAGCAATAAAACATCACAGTCCGGCAGCACTTGCAAACGCCTGGCACGACCGGGCTGATGCTTTAAGCTCGGTCGCCGTCATTGTTGGTGTAGTTGCACAGAAATTCGGATTCGACCACGGCGACCAGGTTGCAGCTATCGGCATCGGCGTTATGGTCGCAATAGTTGCCACCAAGCTTATCGGGGACTGCCTGGGGGAACTAATCGAAAAAGCCGTTGACCAGGCGACCATTGAGCGGATTAAAGATGTTATTAAGGCCAACGGACAAATCCGTCAGTATCATCGCCTCCGTACTCGCACTATAGGCAGGCAGGTCTTTCTCGACCTGCACATTCTTGTTGACCCGAGCTTGAGCATAGCTGCCGCCCACGAAATAGCCAGTAGTTTGGAAAATGCTTTGACTGAGCAGATAACACGTCCGGTTAATATTACCGTTCACATCGAGCCAGATATACCAGCGCTGAGAAAATAAGTGCATAAGAGCGAAAGCGCGCAAGGCAAAAGTAGTAATTGGGGACTGGTGATTAGTAATTGGTAATTGGTAACTGGTAATTGGATGCTCGATGCTGGATACTTGATACTGGATATGGGTTGCGGTTGCAAGGCTCGTTTCGGTTGTCGTTTCGCGGTTAACGCGAACAAAAAAGCTAAAAATTCAAAAATAGGGCTTATTACTTTTTACGTTTTCTTAAAATCACCGCACCAAAGCAGAGCAGCAAGACCTCGCTCTTTTTGCAAATTTCAGCTGGTATCGACACAAAAGCCAAGGACAAGCCACTTAATTAGTTTGTAAACAAACCAAACACCACAAAAGCCACCTATTGCACACCCCAAACCTGTTAAGACAAGTAAACTAATGAATTTACTTGTGGATAGGCTTGCCCAAAAGCTATAAGCTTCCCTTAACAAACGAGCCTTTTCAAAACATGTACCATATTTACGCACGATTTTCATGGCTTCATCAGTGTAGAAACGGTCGGTGCTATCCGGTGGAATATTATGTTCCTCTCTGTATTTCTTGTCTTCCTCACCTGATAGCAAAGGCAAATTCAGCTGTGCTATGAAAAGGAATGTGCTAAGTTCTTGAAGATAATCCGAATATGAGGGGTATTTCGACCATTCCGGCCATCCTTTCGGCCTTTCGTTTGGGCCAGCTACTGGGATTGACCCAAAAAACTCTTCTTCACATTTGGCTAAGTGCCTTAGTGCAGAACTTCTTTTATTTATCAACATCCCGAGGGCAGTACCTGCACAAACAATTCCGACAAGTATTGCCAAAACAAGCGCTATTCTTCGAAAGCCACGTTTTGGGTTCATAGCTTTAATCCCATATCTGGCTAAAACCCCAAGCCACCTGTTTACGTTTGTTCAGCGTCACCACTACATCGTGTCCACCAAAAAACGCACACACATAGGATAACCGGAATTAAAAAGGCTCTACCTACTCTATCTACTACAAAACTCAATGAAATTGTATGCTTTTCGGTGCTAAAAAGCAAAGACATTTTGTTCAAATTGGTGATCAAGAATAAACAACGGTGACCATGGTAAGGTAAAACCGAGAAAAATCAAAAAAATTTATTTTCTTTTTGATTTTTGGGTGCCGGTCAGCCTCTATTATTTATAGAGGACAGCGTTACTACTCTCACTATAAATTTTGTTTTTTGGAGATAATGTATGAAGCTAATGAAAGATCAAATCGAAGCAATCAAGAAAAGCGCTGACGAACTAAAGAAGTGGGCGGACAACCAATCGTACAATCCTCCGTGCGCTACGAAAGTTCAACTTTCACCGAGTTGGTGCTACAAAAATGAGATATTGTTGTTACTCGAGAAAACTAACATAGGCGCTAAAGTTGAGAGAGACTTTGATGCGCTTGACAAATTACATGCAGAATACGAAAGTTGGCGCGGCAAAGCTCTCACTGAGGATAATGAGGAGGAGTTTACGATACTGGTTGACGGTCTTAAGGGCATACTTTACGACCTGTCAGACACGTTACAGCAAATCGCAGAGAAGGCCAGAAAAGAAAGAAGTTGCCGGATACTTAAGCTAATTTTCTATGTTACGAGTGCTGTTGTTATCTTTTTTGCAGCGCTGCTTACAATTTTACATTATTTGGGGTGGCTCGAGCCAATCAGGACATTTATTCACAACATATTGTAGCCTATGTGAAAAGCGTTTTGGAAAAGGGGGGGTAGTTGCAGAAGACGGACGACAGATGACGGATGACAAGGGATATTGCATAGTGTTTCCGGATTCCGCAGCAGCCTGCGGTGAGCGGACCCGTCCTGAGTGCAATCGAAGGAGTTGAACCCGCAAAAATTTTTACTTACCTCTAGGATATCAAGTCTTTTCAGTTAATTAAAAATCCGCGTTAATCAGCGCAATCTGTGATTAAAAAATCAATCAAAATCGCAGAGGGGTTAAGAGCAAAAATCCATTTTTACAAAATTTTTTTTATCTCTTTCCATATAAGTATTTACAAATTTATACCATCCGAAAAACCCGCGTTTTTCGACCAAATGCGCAAGTTCGCCCTACTAAGGGGAACGTCTTTTTTCGAAACGCTATGAAAAAAAGCAAAAGTTTATTTGGTCGGCTTAATAACGAAGTCCGAAGGAA
>CAYGYP010000340.1:0-2950 GCA_964354115.1 uncultured Candidatus Bathyarchaeia archaeon
TCTTCAACTCGGTCGAGCAAGGCGAAACGATCCGCATTCTTCGCCACGGAAAGCCCATCGCGGAGGTCGTTCCCGTCCAGGCGACGCCGCGGACGCTATCCTGGAAGAGGCCGGGACTGGTGCTCGAAACCGAGGGCGCTTCGCTCAGTCGCGAGATTCTGAAGGAAAGGAAGAGCGGGCGCAAGTGAGGGCCTTCTTCGATTCGTCAGGACTGGCCAAAAGGTATATCAGGGAGCGAGGAACCGAAAAAGTTGAAGAGATCCTCTCCGGTGCCTCCGAGGTCGCGGTCAGCTTGATCGCGCCGCCCGAAATCGTTTCCGCTCTCTGCCGCCTCCGCCGGCAGAACGCGATATCGGCGGCGCAGTATGGGCAGGCCAAAAAGGGCCTTTTCACAGACATTGGGGATATGACCATCTGCAACGTCACGGTTCCCGTTATCGGACGGGCGATCGAGCTGCTGGAAAGACATCCGCTCCGGACCATGGACGCTCTGCACCTGGCTTGTGCAATCGATTGGCAGGCCGATCTCTTTGTTTCGTCCGACCGGCGTCAGATCTCCGCCGCGCAGAAATCGGGCCTCCGCGTCCTTCAGGTCTGATGAGTTGAATGTCGAGACCTGACCGCTTTTGCCTCCCCTTTTGCTTTTGGCTTACTTTCTGTTGATGGAAAGTTCTCCGACCCAGATATCGCTCTCGTATTCCGCCAGAGTGAAATAAAAGCGCTCCCCGTCACAGGCAAACTCATAACGGCTGGACT
This sequence comes from uncultured Candidatus Bathyarchaeia archaeon, assembly GCA_964354115.1. Classification (GTDB taxonomy): domain Archaea; phylum Thermoproteota; class Bathyarchaeia; order Bathyarchaeales; family Bathycorpusculaceae; genus DASPTR01. Next base: position 757 of record CAYGYP010000340.1, read on the forward strand.
GTCTGGTCGGGTTGTCGAATCTGACCAGAAGCTTTGCTTCTCCTCCTGAGGCGGGCACGGACCAGAAGCTCGCGCGCTTCTCCGCGTCATAAGCCAAATAATAGACTGTTCGGCTGTCCTTCGACCACGCTGTATGCCGAATTCTAGATTGAATTGCCGGATCCCCGACTTCAACGAGTGAGCCCGGTTCGCCTCCCTCCGCAGAAATAATCCAAAGGCCCTGGCTGTTCGTATAAGCGATCAGCCGGCCATCCGGAGACCACTCGGCTCCCTGGTCGGCTCCATTTGAAGTCAGCTGATGGGGCGTTCCCCACTTCGCCTCCTTGTTTTCTCGGGAAATCACAAAAAGCTCACCCCGCCCTGTTTGCTCAGATGTAAATACAAGGCGCAGGCCGTCCGGCGACCAATCCGGATAGGATTCGGAGGCCGGGTCGTCGGTCAACTGCTGAAGCTTGCTCCCGTCGGCCATCATCAGCGTCAGATCCCGATTCCCCTTTTTCCAGTAGTAGAAAGCGATTTCCTTGTCGTCGGACGACCAGACGGGAAGGAATTCGTCGCTCGGGTCATTGGTGAGCTGCTCAGGCTCTCCACCGCCGATCGGCATTTTGTAGATGTCCTGATTTCCATTGAGGTTTGAATCGTAGGCCAGCCACTTGCCGTCGGAAGAGACATCGATACCTTCTATGGTCTGATTGCCCGTTGTCACCGGCTGCGCTTCGGAGATCGAGACCGGTCCGTCTTTCGGTATTCTGATCGACCAGATATTCGCCGCATGGGTGAAGACGGAATAGGCCAATCTGTCACCGGCTGCCGACAGGCTGATCATTTGGGCATTGAGGCCTGTGGTCAGCCGCACGGAAGGCCCCAAAGGCTTGCCCGAGGCGTCAAGGGCAACGAGAAACACATCCCGGCCTCCCTTTTCATTGGAAACATAAAGGAGATGCCTTCCGTCGGACATCCAGATTGGGCCTACGTTCAGGGATTTGTCATCGGTCACTTGCGCAGGCTTCCCGCCTTTCACAGAAACGGCCCAGATGGAAGACGGTGCGATATTGCCAATGAACGGTGAGCCAAATAAGAAACTCGGATTTCCCAGCACATAAGCGATTTTCGATCCATCCGGCGACCAGCACAAGGAATAGGGATGGGGATGCGGATAAGCCGTTTCGGTGATCTTTTGAAGATCACCTCCGTCCAAGGCAAGGACAAAGATGCTATTATTAAGATCGTAGGCCATCTGCCTTCCGTCGGGTGACCAGGCAGAGCAATAGACCGTTTGTCCTGGCGATGCTTCGACCAATTTTTTGGGAATGCCGCCGAGGGCCGGGACAACATAGATCGAATTCTGCGATTGGAATGAGATCTGTGTCCCGTCTGGAGACCATTGCGGCCAACGGGAGTCAGCCGGAAGGCCCTCAGTGAGAGCGATCGGCCTCCCCCCTGCGATCTGTCGCACATAGAGCAACATTTTGCCGGATGGACGTGCGGCGTAGGCGATCATTTTTCCATCGGGCGAAATAGCCGGGTCGATTTCCAGGCCGGGCTCATGAGTGATCTTCTGCGTCCGCTCGATCTTGACCTCGAATATCTCCGGTCCGGGGCGAAAGAGGAAGTATCCCGCAACAAGCAAGAGGGCCACAAGGACCGCTGCCGGAAGGAAAAGTCTCCTTAAGCGAAATTTGACCGTTATCTCCCTCGAGGTCATCGCTTTGCGCTTGGCAATGACCCGCTCGGCGATGGGAATTCCCTTCTCGATTTTTTCCAGCTCTGAGCGCAACTCGTCGGCCGTCTGATGCCTCTTCTCTCTGCTTTTTTCCAGGCACTTGAGGACGAGCCGGCTCAGGCTCTCGGGAATTTGAGAGTTGATCTCTCTTGGATCTCTGGGAATCTCGCCCTTGTGCTTCATCCCGATGGCAAAGGCCGTATCCCCCTCGAACGGCACCCGGCCGGCCAGCATCTCATAGAGGATAATGCCGAGGGAATAGATATCCGAACGCCGGTCGACGTCTTTGTCCTCCACCTGTTCGGGAGACATGTATTCCGGCGTCCCGATGATCGTTCCTGCGCCGGTCAGACCCTTCGCTTCCACGGAGCGGGCGATCCCGAAATCCATGATCCGGACATTACCCTCGCGGTCGATCATGATATTGGACGGTTTGAGGTCCCGGTGGATCGTCCCGTGCCGGTGGGCTTC
>CAYGYP010000341.1:0-2949 GCA_964354115.1 uncultured Candidatus Bathyarchaeia archaeon
TGATTACGCCGTTGTCGTCGAAGTCGGCGTTGGGGTTGAAGCCTGTTTGTCCTGTGCTCTTGCCGAACGAGTTCGAAAGGTCAATGGCGTCCAAGACGTTAACGTTGCCGTTGCCGTCGACGTCGCCCATGATCGTCACCGAGACCAAGCCATAGATGAAGTTGTTGTCCGCCGTGTCAGTTTCGCCTGGAACAGGCCAAGCGTAAGCGCTCAACGTGTAGCTACCCTTGGCAAAGCCCAGGGTGTTCCACGTGAACGTGAGAGTCAACGGGCACGTCGCGTGCAGGTTGTTGACCTGTCGCGTGCCTAACGCCTTATCGCCTGCGTAGCAGGTAATGTTGAACGTCTCAGCGTATTCGCCGTCGTCAGCAACGACGACGGTCACGTTACAGCTGAAGCCCTGACCAATCCGCCTCTTGGCTGTCATGACGCTCATGACCGCGACGGAGTGGCCAGCTACCGTAGTCCAAGGTTTCATGAGCGGATAGCGGTCAGTGCTGTTGGTGGCAATTACGTAGGGTGTGTCTCCTATGCCGTCGGCTCCCGTCACATTCTGGTATGGGCCACCCTCTTCGTCAACTCCGGCATAGGTGCTCCAGTAGTTGCCGCCAGACGGATAACCATCATCCCACACGTTGTTTCCCGTTGCCAAGACCGTTATCTGCACGGTGGCCAGAAAGTTGTTGTGGTAAATGACGTTTTCCTCCGAGTTTGCCATGTTCAATACGATTTGATTTCCAGATATGACGTTTTCATAGACCGCGTTTCCGTTAGCCCCAACATTAAGGGTCACAGCGGCTTGAGAGTTGATCATGTTGCCATATACGGTGTTGCCGACCGTGGAAGTTGTCAGTTTGATTGGAGTTGGCGTGTCTTGGAACAAATTGTTGTATATGGCGTTGTTGGTGGCGTTGCTTCCCTCAACCACGATTCCGCAGTCACCTAAAGAAGCAAATATGTTACAGTAGATTCCGCAGTTGCTGGCGTTGACGACAGATACCCCCTCGTTGTAAGTCGTTATCACGATTCCTGTCACAATCGAGCCGGACTGCCAAGGCAGTAAAGTGATGCAGACTCCAGATCCTCCTCCGCTGAAGATGGGTGGGTCTTTTTCACCTATGATCGTCAGCGTCTTGTTGACGGTCAGAGACTCGCTGTAGAAACCCGGGGCGATTATGACCGTTGCCCCCGGTGGCGCAGCATCAATTGCTGCTTGAACGCTTGTATAGTTTTTGCTGTAATAGACGGGCCCGCCTGAGGTCACAGTCAAAACGGTGCTACCACTGCTTGGCACGTTGTTTGAGTCTCCACTGTAGCTTGCGGCGATGGTTTCAGACCCCGGGAAGTTGTCGGTGTATGTGGTCGAACAGGTTCCATTTGACAGGTTGCAGACGGACTGGTTGAAAGAGCCTGTGCTGCTGCTCGTGCTCCAAGTGACCGTCCCGGTCGGGTTAGACCCAGAGACGGTCGCGGTACAGTTTGCAGACCAACCGACGGAGACAGGGTTGGGGGAACAGACAACCGACGTCGGAGACCGTGTCGGCATCGGTCCAAAAGCGTAAACAGTGTGGTCGTCTCCGCCAATGTAAACGATGTCATCTGCAATAGCAGGAGAACCATCAATCGTAGAGGCGATGGTTCTGTAACTCCATATAAACGCTCCGGTGGAAGCGTCCAAACAGTAAACCTTCCAGTCCCATGAGCCTATGTAGACTTTGCCGTCAGCAACACCGGGAGAAGATAACACCCAGTTGCCGGTTGTGTAGCTCCATACGAACGCGCCCGTCATGGCGTTCAAAGCATAAACCTTGTGGTCCTCTGAGCCCACGTAGACGACACCACCAGCAACAGCAGGAGAAGAAAACACCGAACCGCCTGTTGTGTAGCTCCATATGAGAGCGCCGTTTGAAGCGTTCAAAGCGTAAACCTTGTGGTCGTCTGAGCCCACGAAAACCACGCCACCAACAACAGCAGGACAAGAATCCACCCCCCCGCCTGTTGTGTACTTCCATATTTGTGCGCCTGTCGTTGCGTTCAAAGCATAAACATTCCCGTCACGTGAGCCCACGAAAACCACGCCACCAACAACAGCCGGAGAAGACTCCACCGAACCGCCTGTTAGGTAGTTCCATATGAATGCACCGTTTGAAGCGTTCAAAGCGTAAACATTCCCGTTACCTGAGCCCACGAAAACCACGCCACCAACAACAGCAGGAGAAGACTCCACCCAAGGGGGTGCTGCGTATCTCCAGATGAAGGCTCCAGACGAAGCGTTTAAGCAATAAATCGTGCCGTTCCCTAATCCTCCGTACTCGTCCCCTGATCCAATGTAGACCTTGCCGTCAGCAACAACAGGAGAAGAATATACGAAGTCGCCGGTTGTGTAGTTCCATATTTGTGCGCCTGTTGCGGCGTTCAAAGCATAAACATTCTGGTCACCTGAGCCAACGTACACTATGCCACCAACAACGGCAGGCGAAGAACCCACCCAACTGCCTGTCGTGTAGTTCCAGAGAGTTTGGTTTGTGGTTGGCGCCGTTGAAGTCGAATATCCCGTGTGCGTCAGGTCGTGGTGAAACATGGGCCACCAGTCCGTGGGATCTACGGTAGACTGTGAACCAAGAAGTCCGGGGCTGCCATGAGAATCGGCTGCTCCAGAGAAAATACTCAAGGGAAACACCGACACCAAGAACAACACAACCAAGACGAAACTAACAACTGCTTTTCTCTTCATTTTCCCAACCCTTCCCGCGCGCGCTCCCCCGTCTTCCCCAGAACAGGTCCGCTCGACTAATAATGGTTAGCCCAGTAATGCCATTTAAACTCTGTGAAACAAAGTTTCGGCGCGCGCTAGGGCGTTGCTAAATCGAATTGTTTGTGTCAATTCCTGCTCACCTTCCAAGCATAGTTGCATTCTCCTAACACTTCCACGTACAAATCATGGGCGTC
>CAYGYP010000342.1:0-2937 GCA_964354115.1 uncultured Candidatus Bathyarchaeia archaeon
CAGTGACCTCTCCGCCTGAAGCAAAACGACCCAGCGTGGTGACAAATGTCCCAGAAGGCCCAGAAGACGGCACAGCAGTACTAGCAACAAAAAAGAGTAAAGGCTGACCCGTCATATTCGAAGTCCAAATTGTCATGTTCATGGGTGAATACGTAATATTCAACCCAGGCCCAAAAGGCACAACCGTTATGTTCATCAGAACACGAAAACTGACCACATCACTAGTCAAACTGCCATCATCAAAAACGTAAACATTATAGTACCCAAGAAAAACATTCGGAGTTAGAAAGCTTATCTCCCAGTCTCCAGATTCGCCTGCAAACGTCGACCCGAGGGTCAAATTGCTTGAACCTACAATAATCCACGGGCTGGTGTCGTTCTTCACAATAAAGGTCTCATTTACAGGCTCACCGAGCATAGCGACGACCGCTGCCCCAGGCCTAGCACCACTTCCGTAGACGTGCACGGTATCGTTAGGATACGCTGAGGACGGGTTGATGCCACTTATGTATATTCGTCCTTCAGCGAACGACGGCGAAACATAAGCTGCAAACGTGAACATGATAAACAATATGGAAAGAAATGCAGGCCTCATCCTAGCATTCAAACCAAGCATGAGTCTCCCTTCCCCATATCTCTCTTGGCGACACGTCTATTTCAACCTAGCCCCGCAGGCTCCATACAAGGCCTATGATAACTACGATAACCAAAGTGGCGCCGTACCAGAAGAGCACATCTAATGCAAATCCCAAAGGGTTGAAAAAAGTGAATACTTGTGGGTGGGGCGGGATGCCAGTGCCCTCTTGTTTTCTCCAACCTACAGGAAACCCATCAAAATACCAATCGTTTGGATTTAGTGGATGTAGGAAATATCCACTTATGTACGTCATAATGAGTCCTAGAATCAAAGGTACTGCTACGTAAGACACTGCTATGTTTCTGATTTTCCGTTTCATAATTTCTCACTTCATGTAGCGTGCAGTCCTCTGTTAAAGTGTTTCTTGGTTGGTGGTGGTTGGACAAGCACTGGCCTTAGGCTTCTTGCAGGTTGACGAAGGCGTTCTGGACAACCTCTGACATGGCGGGATGAATATGGATGCCTCTGAGGATGGGAACGAATGTTTGGCTTCCACTTGCCATCGCGTTCACGATTTCCTGTATAAGTATTGGTGCAAAAGGTCCAATTATGTGGCCGCCTAGAATCTTTCCAGTTTTCTGTTCTAAAATGGCTTTGACAAATCCTTCAGGTTTGCCCATGGCGGTTCCTAACGCCGTATCCTTGTAGCGGGCTGTCCCTACTAGAATCTTGTGCCCTTGTTGCTTTGCTTCTGCCTCCTTCAAGCCTACTGAAGCGATTTGTGGGTGAGTGAAAACGGCGTGAGGGGCTGCTGAATAGTCTGCTTTGATCTTGTGGTCATGCAAGGCGTTGTGCCAAGCGATTTGGGCTTCATAATTGGCCACATGCTTAAACATTTCTCTGCCGATAGCATCGCCGAAAGCCCAAATGTTCTTCTTTCGAGTTTCCAGATGCTCGTCAACTTTTATGTATCCCCTCCCATTCAGTTCGACGCCGGTTTTCTCGGGTTTCAGGATGTCTGAAGTGGGAACTCGTCCAGTCGCTACCAGTAAAGACTCCGCCGAGAATTCTTTGACGCCTGCGTCTTCATTGCTTCTGGCTAGAACGACTTTTGCGTCGTTCTTCTTTATGACTTCGACGGCCTCATAGTTCGTGAATATGTCCATTCTTCTGCTCATTTCTTCCTTGAGCAGGTCAGATATTTCAGGTTCCTCGTCAGGCAGAATCTTAGGTTCCCTTTGAATTATCGTAACCTTGGTTCCCATGCTGGAGAAGAAGTGGCCATACTCTGCTGCGACGTAGCCTCCGCCGATGATAATCATGCTTCGTGGCGGTGTCTCCAGTTTCAACGCAGTGTCGCTTGTCAAATAATCTACATTTTGTATTCCCTTAATCGGCGGGATGTTTGGTTTTGCACCTGAAACGATGAATATTCGTTTCGCTTTTATCATGGCGTTTCCGACTTTAAGCACGTAGTCAGAAACAAACTCGCCCGTATCTTTGAACCACTTAATGTTGGGGTCAGACTCCACTGCCTTGGTCTGTCGCTCAACGTCCTCCTTGACAAGTTGACGCATGTGCCTCATGATCTTCCTGAAATCGATCGAGGTGACCGCCGCGTTGATACCTAGCTTCCCCGCTTCATGAACTGTCTCCACAACATCTGCAGGATGAATCAGCATTTTGGATGGCACGCATCCGCGATTCAGTGATGTTCCGCCCAGCGGACCCGATTCAACTAGGGCAGTTTTCATGCCATTTGCAACAGCCGCAGCAGCCACAATCATTCCAGAGCCTGACCCAATCACGAGAACGTCAAATTCTTCCATGAAACCCTCTCAACCTCAAATATGAGCACTGCAACTTCAAATAAAGATTCACACCACTCATAGTAAAAATGAAGCTTTTCTTCTTGTCTCGTTTTTCATCAAACTCGGCGAAGCTAAGCTTACGCCATGCTCGAATGCCAAGAGAGCGCGTTTATGGCCTATTGAATTTGTGAGATTTGAACCGGATCGGAGAAGACCGGTGGGGACTAGCATCCAAACGGGTTCAAGTCCACATATCTGACTTGGGTTTTTCCGTCTCTCTGAGAGTAATTCTGGAAAATTATGAATGCGCAGTTCATTGCTATGATCTTGTTAATATCTAGATAGAATCCCATTTGCGGGAGTTGATTGGGTTGCCTGTTGAGATTGGTTTGGAGATGTATGCTGAGAAGCCTGTTGTTCTGCCGTTTTTTACGGGTCATGTTGCCAGAGGCTTGTTGTTGCACGTTGTTGGGCAGGTTGATCCTAGCGCGTCTGGGTTGTTGCATGAGTTGAACGTGTCTAAGCCCTATAGCGCGACGCCTCTGCGGT
>CAYGYP010000343.1:0-2933 GCA_964354115.1 uncultured Candidatus Bathyarchaeia archaeon
AACTGTCAAGGAACTCTTGGAAGACAAGAAGATGGAAGTTGAGACTTTTCTTGTCGAAACAGCGACGATCAAAGACGTCAAAGCTGTAGAAGAAAGAATCAGACTCCTGAAGCCACAAATCGTTTTCGGCGTGGGAGGCGGAACAAAAATTGACGTCGCGAAATGCAGCTCCGCCCGCCAAGAGATCCCGTTCATAAGCGTACCCACCACGGCTTCCCACGATGGAATCGCGAGTCCATTATCTTCGATCAAGGGTTTTGATGCACCATACTCTGTTATGGCTCAAGCCCCGCTTGCAATCATTGCAGACACGAACATAATAATGCAAGCTCCATGGCGCTTCACGATAAGCGGATGCGGAGACGTAATCGCGAAACTCACAGCCGTCGAAGACTGGAAACTAGCTCATGAAGAGAAGAATGAATATTATGGAGCATACGCTGCAAGCCTGGCTCTGATGAGTGCCAGACTCGTAATCGAAAACGCGGAGTTGATTTGCGAGAAAAGTGAGGAAGGCCTCCGCGTGCTCATAGAGGCTTTGATAAGTTGCGGTGTTTCCATGAGCATCGCAGGCAGCAGTCGACCATGCAGCGGTTCAGAACACATGTTCAGTCACGCGCTTGAAACTGTCAGACCCAACTGCTCCATGCATGGTGAGCGATGCGGTGTAGGAACAATAATGATGGCTTACCTGCACAAAGCGGAATGGAAGCGTGTAAAGGCAACTCTTCAGAAATTGGGAGCCCCTACGAATGCACGTGAACTTGGTGTTGAAGAGGAACAGGCCTTAAAAGCATTAGCAATGGCTGCAACGATAAGGCCTGAAAGATACACGGTACTGAACAAGCTGAATCTAGACAGCAAAGCTTACGAGAATCTGGCTAGAACGACGGAAGTCATATGATCTAGGCTTTTGTCTCTATTTTCTTTTTCTTCTTGGCCTGGGTTTTCTTCGGTTTTTTAGTCTCAGCTTTTTCAGGTTCGATTCTCTCAGGCTGCGCTTTCTTGGACTCTATTTTGAAGGTTTCAGTGAATTTCACGGCTTTTGTCTCTGGAAGGAATTTTTGAACATCCAATGCTATGCCTCTCTTGGCCAATTGTATTCCGTCTAAGTAGAAAGCTTCTTCAGGCATTTCTATGGTAAGGTTCTCAGCTTTGATAGCAAATTCAAACTTGCTTTCTTCTACCGCAGGCGTCCTCCTGTGGATCAATGCCCGGATTCTTTCTTCATCCTTCTCAAGCTTCTTCTTGACAGTGACTTCATAAACAAGTGTCTTACCTGCAAGCGGAGGATTGAAGTCGAGCAAGACACGCCCTGCACCCATGGCGCGGACAGTGGCTGTCTTTCCACCATACTCAACTCGCATACCTAAGGCAGGGGTTATTCCCTTGGCTATCAGCTGTTTCAAAGGAACACGTTTGACTTTTTCAGGATCTCTTGCTCCGAAGGCCTTGTCCTGTGATATCTCCACGGAAGTCGGTTTGTCCACTTCCATCGTTGTCAGACCTTCATCTAGGGCTTTTAGAACCCAGCCCTCTCCTATTACCACAAGTTTGGGCTCATAGATCTCGCCCTCTTTATACAGATGCTCCCTCTTGGCGGTTTCGTCAAGAGTTGTGTCGAAAACTTCGCCTGTCTCCTTCACTTTGGCTGTATAGTCGATTATTATGAAGTTGCCTTTCTGTAAACTCACAGACACCATCCTTCAAAGTATTGCCAAACTAAGTTTTAAACCTAATAAAAGCTTTCTCCTAATCTCGCGTTCATTGTTGACTCATGATGAAGACAAGTCGACTTTAGACTAGTCCCTCTTTCTTGAAAAAGGAGGGCAGTATGACGCGAAAAGAAAAAAGGCGGATGCTAGGCTATTCGATTCCCCATTTCTTGGAGATCTTCACCAACAAGAAGATCACCAGCGCAACTATGATGAAGGTTATCAAAGCTGCAATGAAGTGGCCCACAAGGAAATTCTGGCTCGCGATTGGGACCTCTATCGTCGCCAAGTTGGCCAGACCGGGTATCACAAGGCCTAGGACAGGCATTATCAAATCCGTGACCAGCGCTTGCACCAAGGCTCCAAGATAGACACCTAATATGAAAGCCACAGCTAGACCCATGACCCTGTACTTCGATAGAAAATCCATGAACTCCGCCCAAAGCCCTTTTGGCGCTGCAGCGGGGGGTGGCGCAGGCTTGGGCTCAAGAAGCTTCCGAATACGCCGCAATTCTTCCAGCATCTCGTCATCATTCGTCAAAGAATCACCGATGACGCCTTTTGTTTGACTCAGTTTATAAGAATTATGGGCTGCGGCGGCGCGCTCTTTGAAGGAACGCTCATCGATGCGCCTCGTTTTTTCTTAAGTCATATTTGGATCATATAGTGAACCGGGGGTAGGGCACGTGCGCACACGCACGCCGAAAGCCGAACATCGTTTAGCTCATTCTGAGGATTTCTTAGCATCATCGCTCTGATTCGAAATCTCAGATATGATTTCAAATGCCTCATCTATGGCTCTTATTGTGCCTTTGATTTTTAGAAGATATTTTTTGAAGTTCAAAGCCTTAATCACGACCAAACCTTTCTCGGTGATCGCACAAAAGCTCACGTTTCCGATAGTCCTTTCTTCAACGAGTCCATTTCTCGTAAGAAAATCCAAGTATTGCACTAGAATCGCATGATCCACATGGGCTTCAGATACCAAGCTACAAAGCGTCAAAGGCTTGCTCACGAGGGTCTCCAGAATGCTTTCGCATGATTCCAATCTTGATCTTCGCATCTAAGCTTGCCCGTTTTCCAGTTCTCATGCCGAGCGAATAAAGCAATTATGAAAGCTGAATCTGTATTCTTAACCTGGTTTCAGCAAACACGCGCCTTAGTGCTTCAACTATAAGAAAGTGAATTCTACTGGCCACTCAGGATAGTTTCAGGCCT
>CAYGYP010000344.1:0-2924 GCA_964354115.1 uncultured Candidatus Bathyarchaeia archaeon
TTATAGCTTCCACTAGGCGTCTGATTTCAGCCAGGGTGGATGGGTCCATACTTTCGATTTGTCGCATCAAGTCACGGGCATAGGGCTGGATGGCATTTCGCTTTAACATATCAAGAAGTTCTTGGAACTGGCGATTGGCATCGTCGTCCATAAAGTCGTACTGGGAAAGCTCCTTTATACGCCCGCCAATATCTGAAGGCAGTTCTTCGAGTTTCTTCAGGTTCTGTGCTGCTCTCTCCTCCATAGACTTCAGCAGCTTTTCGAGCATCTCAGAGTTGAGCTCGCTGGAAGCATCCTTGGCTCGCTGTCTTGTCTCTTTGAGACGTTGCTCGATCCCCTGCCGCTCTGTATTCACTATATCGTCCAGCCTGTAGCGTATATCATCTAGGATAGAGCTCAAATCGTACTTATCCAGTTGTTGCTGGCGCTGTTGCCGGAGCCTGTTCAGCAGTTCCTGCAGACTTGGCAGGCGCCGTCCCTGGCTATCCCTTATACCGCCGTGTTGTAGAAGGCGCAGGGCATAGGAGAGGTCTCCATAGGAGAGCAAGTGACGTTCCAGTTCGTCCATGAGCTTACCGGCATCAAGGTCGAACAACTCCTGTGTGCCATCCCATTCGGAGTAGCGATATACAGCCATGTTACTGCCTGTAAACTATCTTGCCCTGGACTTTCTCCTTGTTCAGCTTTTTGTTCAGATGAAGCCCTTCAAGGATGAATTCCACTGCTGAGGCTATCACTTCAGGCCTCTCGGAGTCAGCCACCACCTTTATGGCTTCTGTCATACCTGGTATTGCCTTAACATTACGAAGATACGTCTGGGCGCTCATCATATCAGAGACCGCGAAGCTGAATCCTTGTCTGAAGCGGGATAGCATCTCCTCCCAGTTATAAACACGGTAGTAGTGGTTGAACACGTTTTGCACGGCCTTCTTTGTAAGTTGGTCGATGACCTTTTCCTCTTTTGTGTCTTCAAAGCTATCCAGTTCGATTTTGCCGGTGGTTGACGACAAAATGTACGGGAGGTCGCTGATACGGGGCGCTGCCAGTTTCTCGCCAAGGCTGATGGCTCTTCTGATGGCGTTTGAGAGCACGGTCTCATAGTTGGCGATAGAAACCCTGACGCTTACTCCCGAGCGCTGGTTGATCTCTGGGCTTTTTCTGGCGAGGTGGGTTATTTCGGTGATGATCTCTTTCATATATTGGGGGAGATAATGCTCGACATCATCGCCGCTGAATTGCCTTCGCTCCTGCTCGGTGATGGCGATCTCATCTTCAATACTCAGCGGATAATGGGTCCTGATCTGGGCACCGTATCTATCTTTAAGGGGCGTTATGATACGCCCTCGGCTAGTGTAGTCTTCAGGATTGGCACTGGCGACGATGAGTATGTCCAGGGGTAGACGGACACGGTAACCGCGTATCTGTATATCCCCCTCTTCCATGATGTTGAACAGGCTGACCTGCAACTTTTCGCTTAGGTCAGGCAGCTCGTTGATGCAGAATATGCCCCGATTGCACCTCGGGACCAGTCCATAGTGGATAGCCAGCTCATCGGAGAGGTATCTCCCCTCAGCCACCTTGATCGGGTCGATATCGCCGACGAGGTCAGCCACGGTGATATCAGGTGTAGCCAGCTTTTCTCCGTAGCGTTCATAGCGGGGTAGCCAGTCGATCTCCGTAGCATCGCCTTCTTTAAGTAGCTTGTCCCGGCACTTTTTACAGACGGGTGCCAGCGGCTGGTCGTTGATCTCACAGTCCTTGACCACAGGCACTTCCTCGTCGAGAAGGTTAACCATAAGCCTCATGAGCCTAGACTTTGCCTGCCCCCGTTCGCCGAGGAAGATAATGTCCTGCCCTGAGATTGTGGCGTTTTCGATCTGGGGGATGACGGTCTCGTCGTAGCCAATTATCCCTGGGAAAGCTGTTCGTCCCTCCTTTATCATTTTGATGAGGTTCCGCCTCATCTCCTCTCTGACGGTGAGAGGCCGGTAACCTGAGGCTTTGAGTTCGCCAACGGTTCTTGGTTTATTATGTGCTGTCATGATTTAAGACCTCAAGTACTTTCTGCTGCCTATTTGGGGTGCCATCATTTTAGCACTGGGTGGTGGGGATGGCAAAAAAGATGCCCACCAACCATCATCTCTTGAACTACCTAAGCGGCGTGGCTCAAAGGCAACCTATTCTATAACTAGCACACTGTAGCGCCATTCCCAAGGATATAAACAATGGGCGGCTATCGCTCGACTACAGCCGCCCATTGCCCAAAATAATACCAGGCTGTTTACTATGCCCGCTCGATTATGGTGGCTATGCCCTGACCGCCGCCGACACACATGGTGATTAGGCCGAACTTAACGTCCTTATCTTCCATACCGTTGATCGCCGTAGCCAGTAACTTAACGCCACTCTCACCCAGCGGGTGCCCCAGAGCAGTTGCGCCTCCGTGAGGAGCGATTCTGGGGTCATTCCACGGTATGCCCATCTCCTTGGCCCAGGCAATGACCACCGAGCAAAAAGCTTCATTGACTTCAAACCAGCCGATATCACTCATCTTCAGGCCAGCCCGCTTCAGGACTTTCTGAGTAGCTGGTATAGGTCCAGTCAACTGGAAGGGTCCAGGATTACAGCCCAGAACACACGCCCAGTTAGGCTTCATGTAGGCACGTGCCTTGAGGCCCAGCTTCTTAGCCTTCTCCTTGCTCATCAGCAGAGCAGCGGAAGCACCATCACAGACTGGGCTCGAATTGGCTGCAGTAACCCTGCCTTCGGTGATGTCCATAAAGGGCGGCGGAATAAATGCTGGTGGTAAGCCCTTCATCTTTTCACGATCTATATCAAACCTTATAGTCTCATCGAGATCCACCACCTTCGTTGTCCCATCCGGCATTTTCACCGTTATGGGCACAATCTCTTTTTTGAATTTC
>CAYGYP010000345.1:0-2917 GCA_964354115.1 uncultured Candidatus Bathyarchaeia archaeon
TATCCATATATAAATTATATAATCTGCTCTTGCGATCAGTTTCGCATGGATGCCACAAAGATTTCTGCAGCTCGCCCTGAACATTCGCAGCTAATTCCCGGCATTTTCTCAACTCTGACCTTTGCGAAGTGTTTTCTGGCCATCTCGTACACTTTTTCTGGCTTAAATCCCAAATGAATGTCGCCCATTTCGATTCTGAATTCTTCAAAGTCATGCTCGCACAGGTCAACAACTATGGCCTTCCCACTCTTTTTCAAACTGCCTTTAATGCTTCCAAAGACTCTTTCAGGCTGATTGTTGTGGTGAAGCATTAGCGTCGAGAATATGGCGTCAAACTTGCTTGGAATCTCGAAATATTCCGCTGCATATTTTACGCTATCTCTGATGTTTTCAGCTACGCCTACAAAAGCTGTCACGCTCGTGTTTTTCCTGGCCAATTGAAGCAACATTGCCGGAGTTAGATCCATGGCATAGAAGGAAGCTTCTGGATTCTTAGCTCTCACTCTCTTGGCGATTCTTGTTGTGAAGAACCCTGTTCCTGCACCGATATCGAGAATCTTCGCACTTGCGGGCAGCCCTGGTATCTCAAACAAGCAATCAGTGACCACTTCGACAATTCGGTTTATTCCAGACTTTCCAAAGTAGCCTGTCACGATTGCGTCTCTTTTTCCCGCTTCTTTACTAGTAAAATGTCTTACCGTGTCGGCAAGTATTCCAGGGTTTGGAGCGCCTAATTTGTGGAAGAGCTTCTCAAGCTGTAGATTTGCTGCATATTTTTCGAAATCGGATGACATAGCAACTCGTCCTGACTAGTTCTGTAAGAAGGGTACCTATCAATATTTTGGGGCAAGACTGGACCGTTCAGGAATCATGCTTTTGCCCCTAATCTTTCGGCAACTATCAAGTAAAAGCTTGCCAGGCCTTTCCATCGGCCCCATTTTTCAGCGATTCTGCGTGCATCGTCACTCGAAATCATCTTATCGTCACGATAGTAGTGTGCAATGCATCGCCTTAGACCTAGATCGTCCGCAGGTATAGCGTCCAGCTTCTGCATTCCTCTAACCGCGGTAAGCTCCGCGGTCCAAACCCCAATGCCTCTTATGTCATCAAGCTCGTCAACTATTTCTTGTGTATCTTCATGATCTCTGAATTTCTCCAAGTCCAAAACCTCGTCTGCAACAAGCTTTGAAATATTTTTGATGTACTCCGCCTTTTTCAAACTTAAACCGCATTCACGAAGCTGCATTATGGATGCGGAAGCCAAGCTTTGAGGCGTTGGAAACGCGTGGTAGATTTCGTGGGCTACTTTCAAAACGTCGCCGAAAGTCCTTGTCACCCTTGTTTCCAAGACATGCGCCACATTAAGCGAGATCTGTTGTTCAATAATCGACACGATTAGCGCTTCAAAAACCGTGAGGGTTGATGGGCTTTTTAGGCCCCTTAGTTTCTCAGTCAGTGTATACAGAGTCCTGTCAGCTTTTGCATCCCTGTAGAACTGGTTGAGATCAAACTTCAAATTGAAAAGCGTGGACACAATTTCCCTAACCATTCTTTTGTCTGCGTCAGTAACCTCATTTGGCTTCAAATCAACCGTCAATTCTGGCCTGTTCACAACTCCAGAAGACCTTATCGTGATCAAAAGCAATTTGTTGTTTACTCTTACAACTTGCCAGTACCTACCATTTTCGTACTTTCGAATCTGCTCATCGCCTTCCGAGAAAATTCTGGCGCTTAAATCGAAATCAAACGGCGGAACAGGCTCTATTTTCAGTTTCATACGAATGCGATCTTCTAGGACATGTTGATGGTTCCTATTGTCATAGGCTTGCGAACATATCGCATAGTTGAAGAGGCTTGAAGCCTCGGGCGGGATTTGAACCCGCGACCCCCGCCTTACCAAGGCGAAGCCCTAACCGGGCTAGGCCACCGAGGCATCTTCTCCCCGAAAAAAAACATGCATTAAGAGATAAAGAGCTTTCGATGTTGATTTCTCAAGCTAGTGTTAGCGGACTGGACTGAAGCTAACTCAATTATCCTGTCCATTCTTGATTAGCGATTCCACACATTAGTGAGAGCGTTAATGATATAATTATTTCCGTTTGCTTGGGTTCTTTTCACTTCTACTCATTCACGCGTTCTGGCACAGTATTTTCGTTTTTCTGGCCTCTCAGAAGGAGTGCGCCTGAGATCACGATCAGAGATAGCAATAACCAGAAAAGGAGAATGAGCATTTCTGTAGCGCTGGAGAACAGTCTGTCGAACATTTTGGGCCCAAGAACATCTTTCGTTTGCGAGGGTAAAAGCAAAGCTCCCAGATTCGCAATAAGCATCTGGTAAGGTATATTTTGAAGAACGACATATCCAAGCGCTGTTTCTTCGACGGTTCAAATCGCTCTGTAATAGACTTGTCGGTGTCTCTAAGCCTTTCTCAACGTTTTTGCATATCGCAATAGATTCATTGCCGCAAGAATCATTATGACCATCAGCATAGCTATTATGACAGCATAGATATATTGTCCACGTGACGCAAAAAGAGCGAATAGAAATGCAAACAAGAAGCAAATCATGATGGCTACGATTGCCAGTGAGTAGACTCGGACCTCACAGTACTTTTTGACTTCCTCTCTGCTCAGAGCAACACCTTCTTCTACGAGGTGCGCTGGCAGCTAATCCTTCTTTTTCATTGCTAACAACTGTTTGGCTAGGGTCTGCAGAGTCAACGGACGATAGTGCACTTCATCATCTAGGCTTATCAAGAAGCCTTCAACGTCAGTGACTTCTAAGAACGGATATTCTCTAAGCTTATTTCTATGCTCCGTATAGGCCGCGTAGTCCTCGTACAGTCCAACGATGACCCCATCATATCCTAGGCCTATCCCTCTCTCAAGCAGAACTATTCCATAAGGGCTTTCTTCCA
>CAYGYP010000346.1:0-2914 GCA_964354115.1 uncultured Candidatus Bathyarchaeia archaeon
CATGGGCTTCAACATAGTCCACCCGTTTGAAATGGAAGTATTTGCCAATGATACATGCGTCGAAGAATTGACAAGAACGCCATCTTTTGTTGACATGGAAAAAAGGCACAAAATAGGTCGCGAAATCAACATTCTCCAAAAATAGAAACAACCATCAAGGGACAAAGTGATGTTCAGGCCGCAGAATAATCATCTTCAAAGGTCGTACCAGCGTTTTTCCATCAGCTAATAGCAGACAGCCCCTTCACTCGTTATGGCGGCAATCGTTTGTTTCTGAACCAAACTTTCGCGAGTTCGTCATAATTTGGAAATACCTTCTTCATGATTGGTATGTACATCTGCATTTCGTCGTCGGTCAAGTATTGGAATTGGTATTCCCCGTTGTAAGGTGCCGGTTGGCCTTCTCTGGTCACGAATTCTATGTGCATGAACGGGTCTCCACGCTTAATCGTGATCGGATGTCTATCATTGCTCAGGTTCACGAGCTCCAGGGCCAGCCTTCCCACGAACCCGCTGTGAACCTTTGCAGCATTAAGGAAGGATAGCCCCATCCTGCCGTACTTGCTCTTTGCTGTCAGATGGGCCACAAAGTTCGGCGGAACGAAAACCACTTCGTACGATATTAGGTTCTTGTGCTCCAGATAATGCAGGGTTGTTTCTTCCTTGACCGTTAGGACGTACCCGTCTCCGTCAAGCAGGTTATAGTCATGCGGGTATATGCATTTGTAGCCTTCAATAAGCTCTTTCAGCTTGTCTTTACCTAAGATGCACATTCAGCTAGACCCCCAGAGCTTTTCTACAATACTGAACCTTTCACGTTATATAGTTTTTCAACAGTACAGACGGAGAGAAGGGAAGGCAAGTGAACTGCAAATATTGCGGAAATGCGGCAACCTACAAGTGCGGCGTTTGCGGCACTCTCGTATGTGAATCCCATGCAAAACAGCTGACCGTATGCCGCGCGTGTGTAAGGACAAGCAAAGCAAAATATGCTGTTGAGAGAGCTTCATCAAAAGAAGAAAAAGCCGATATCCGAAAGCTTGTCAGGCAGTTCTGGGGAGAAGAGGAGCAGCTGACTTTTGATAGGAAGTTCAGCGTTTCAGAACAGCCTGCTTACGTTGCAAACGTGGGCAAGAAGACGGTTGGGTTTGTTTCCTTCGTTGAAGATGAAGATAATTTGATAATTGTGGCTTTGGCAGTGCAAGCTGAACATCAAGGCTTGGGAATTGGCCATGCTTTGATCGAGAAGGTTGAATCAGAAGCCAGACGGCAGCAAAAGAAAAAGCTGTTAGTCTCAACCTCAAATGACAATTTGCCAGCCTTAGGGTTCTACCAGTCTCTTGGCTTTCAGATTTTTGAAGTGAAACCAAATGCTATCGCGGAAAAGCACGGCCAGATTCTAGCAGGCATTGGTGGATTGCCAATGAGAGACGAGTTAAGGCTGCAGAAAATCCTTCGCCAGCAGGGTGCCCTTTCAAATAGAGCTTCAAGTAATTCACAGCCGTTGTCTTGCCTCGATCAGGACAATTGACTCAAAGAAGGGCAAATCCCGTGTGGCAATAATTTGAGTCCTCAAACCTTTCTCCTCAAAACTCTTCAAGGTCCTGTCAAGATCACCCAGTGTTGACTGCAAGAGGAGAATTCGCCCGCCAGATGTTAGACGATCTGGCGATTGACAAATGAACCTGTCTATGATCTGCCTGCCAGTCACCCCGCCAGCCCAAGCTCGTTCGAGCCAAGTTACATCTTCACCGCTGCCTGTCGGAAGGTATGGAGCATTGAATAGAATTAAATCGAATCTTTCCCCTGTTCTCAGCGGTGCAAGTAAGTCCCCTTGTACGAAGAGCAACTTGTCAATTACGCGATTGAGTTTCGCATTTTCTTTCGCACACTGAACCGCGCAAGGGCTGATGTCGACCACAACAACTTTGGCCGCATTGGTTGCCGCAATTATGCCCAGAATTCCGCATCCGGTGCCGACGTCAAGAACGCTGTCGCCTCGTTCAACTACCAAATTTTCAGCAAACATAAACGTGTCTTCAGCGGGCTCGTAAACATCCTCAGAAACATTGAAGACATAGTCTGCAAAAAACACCTGCTTAGCTGGAGAGGGCATTCAGCAATTCTCCAAAATCTTCAGGTGCCAACTGTCTTACCCGCTCATCGCGAAAAGGAAGACTTCGAGTGGCCTTTTCGGCATCTTCAGCAGTTTTTGCAAGCACATTTCTCAGAAACTGATGAACGGCATTTCTGACCTTCCTGTTGCGCTGAGTGAAAATGCTCCGCACCAGCCGAGTGAACAGCTCCTCGTTATTCACTGTGAAAGGCGACGGTTTCTTGGGTTTCAAGCGCACGATAATCGAATCCACTTCGGGCTGTGGATAGAACATCCATTTTGGCACATTTTCTAAACGCTCGCACTCTGCGTGATAATAGGTGAGAACCGTCAGCCATCCGTAGTCTTCGCTTCCGACTAGGGCCGCCAGGCGGTTCGCAAACTCCTTCTGAAAGATTAAAACTGAAGCGTCAAAATCTCTCTTGAAAAACCATAGAAGGAGCCGCGAAGAAATCTGGTAGGGTGGAATCGACACAACCTTGCTGAACTCTGGAATCTGAATTTTGAGCACGTTGCCCTCAAGCACTGTGACGCTGGGTAAATCCCCAAGTTGTTCACGCAGAACCTGCACAAGTCTGTCGTCCGCCTCAACTGCCAAAACACCTTCACACTTTTCGGCCAGAAAGCGCGTCAGGAAGCCGAGGCCGGCGCCGACATCCAGCGCCACATCGTCTTGGTTGAGCGAAGCATAATCACTCATGCTTTCGAAAATTGAAGGCTCAATCATGAAGTTTTGGCCTAAGAGCTTGTTCGGAGAGATTCGATATCTTCGAAGCAGAAGCTTCGTTCTTTCTAGGA
>CAYGYP010000347.1:0-2887 GCA_964354115.1 uncultured Candidatus Bathyarchaeia archaeon
GCTATAAACTATGAATTATGAGGAAGTTGCATTTTTCAACTGTCGAAAATCAGTTTGAGTGCTAATTTGTGCTAACATCTCATCGGGATTTTAGCCCCTTCTTTTTGAGATATGTGATCGGCGACAGGTATCCCAGCGCCGAATGCCAGCGGTCGAAATTATAATACCTCCTGATTAAACCAATTAAAACCTCCAATTTAAAAACGTGTGGATCGGTCAGATGCTTCCGGTATTCAGGGGGCCGATTTCATGCCATGGATATTAAGATACGAAACAAAAGGTAAGGTCGCAACACACCCCGGACCAATTTCCGGAAAATCTGATCAATGTGTCGGGACATTATGGTTTCTTTCTTTCGATTAATAATTATATACAATAATCTCCTTTGTCAAGCTTTATTTAATCGCCCCCTTTTCCAGGAAAACGAAGCAACCCAAAAAAATGGTTATTTAAATAACTGATTATCGAGACTTGACAACGATACATAAAGTTTAATAACATATTTATTAACTTCTGTAATAAAGTGCCAAAGCGTAACATGGCAAGGGAGGTCGGTTTCAATGAAGATAAATAACAGTCAGACCAAACGACAATTTTTAAACACCCCAGGATGGCCGCCTTTTCCTCATGGACTTTCGCCCTTCTTTCGATCTTGGGCTTGTTCGGCTGCCGGCGCAAGGCTCATTTGGAGGCCAGACGATGAATCAGCCGGGAACGCGAAGGGATTTTTTGAAAGCCATGGAGCTCGCCTCGATCTCCGCGGCGGTGGCCGGAGCCTGCGGGCAGAGAGAACAAAATAAAGGAGGTAAAGATGACAAGTAAAAATACACAGGACCGAAGGACATTCCTGAAAACTCTCGGATCGGCGGCCGCCGCCGGATGCCTGTCGCTGTCTGGGCTGGGGCTTTCCGGATGCCGCGGCGCAGGAGGCCGAAAACCCAACATCATCTTAATCATGGCCGATGACCTCGGCTACGCGGGTCTCGGCTGTTACGGCCAGAAACTCATTCAAACACCTCAAATCGATAAAATGGCGGAGGAAGGAATACGTTTTACGGATTTTTATGCGGCCAACACGGTTTGTGTCCCCTCTCGCGTCGGTCTCCTCACCGGCCAGCATCCCGGCCATGCCTCCATTCGCGATAATGAAAAACCTCATCTGAAGGATTTCTCGGGATATATGGAGGACTGGCCGGAAGAGCTTTGGCCTCCCAAGGTCGCGACATTAGGCCAGGTGCTAAAAAGGGCGGGTTACAAAACAGCTCAATTCGGGAAGCTCGAAAGCGGGATTCCCATGGCGCCGGGAAAGATGACGGAGCATGGTTGGGACACCTGGTTCGGCTTTCTTGCGACCAGTGACGCGTTCCAGTATTATCCCGTTGAATTATGGAAGAACGACCGCAAGATTATCTTCGAGGCGAATAAGGCCGAGGAGGTGCGGAAACCCGGGATCGTGGGCAACAAAGGAGTCTATTCGCAAGATCTTTTTGTCGCAGAGATATTGAGCTTCATTCGCGAGAATAAGGACTCGCCCTTCTTCATCTATTTTCCGACCCAGGTGCCTCACGGCCGGTCTCCGAAGGACGGTGCTCAAATCCAAGTGCCGGATATCGGACCGTATGCAGACCGTGACTGGACTCTCCCGGAGAAGTTGTACGCGGCCATTATGACTCGTCTCGACGGTCATGTCGGCCAAATCATCCGGCAGCTCAAGGATCTGGGTCTGGATGAGAGGACCATCATTTTCTTCACCAGCGATAATGGAGACGAAAACAGCTATTATCGGTTTACGAAACGATTCGAAGCGACCGGACTGCTGCGAGGTAAAAAAAGATTCCTGTACGAGGGAGGGATCCGTGTCCCCATGATCGTCCGGTGGCCCGGCCGAATCAAGCCGTCGCAAACAAGCGATCTGCCATGGGCCGGGTGGGACATTATGGCCACACTAGCTGACTTGGCTGGAACTGTACGGCCCGGACATTCAGATGGAATTTCAGTGGTTCCCACCTTGCTGGGCCGTCCGGATCAACAGAAACATCATGAATACCTCTACTGGGAACATCATCTTGGAAAACAACAGGCAGTCAGGATGGGGAAGTGGAAAGGCATTCGGTTCGGGGGGACCAGAGAGCCGATAGAATTGTATGATCTCAGCCAAGACATCGGAGAGAAGAAAGACGTGGCGGATGACCATCCTGAGATCGTCGAACAGATGGATGAAATCATGAGAAAGGCCAGAGAGAATTCTGAGTTCACGGCATTCTGGCCCTTGCCGGAGAATCGACTTTACAATGTGGAATGGGACAAGTGGATATTTGATCAATTAGAAAAAGGGATCGACTGGGACAAACATTGATACCTTTGAGCCGATTGCTGTGGCCCTTGGTGTTGATCATTAGCGAATGATGCAGAAGCGGGTTGAGGATTGCCGAGGTGATGACAGCGTCGCCTTAGAGTTTCTTGAGGCGGAAAAGCTCGGCCTTAAGTTGCCGGACAGTCTCTGCATACGCCGGGTTCTTGTGCACGTTCTTCAGTTCCTGGGGATCTTTCTCCAAATCTTAGAGTTCTCAGCAGGGCGGGATTTGCATGGGCAGGGCGCCTCGGGCGTCAAGGGGAATTCCGTAGAAGAGGATGAGCTTCTTCTTCGTCGCGAGCACGCCGGAATGGGCAGGCACATTCAGGTGGGGTCAGGTGCATCCAATAGCGATAGTATAGGCTCTCCGGTCAGTCCGAAGGCGTCTTTCTGACAAGATTGGAACGGAAACTGCGGCCCTGCATATCCGGCTCGGGCTTTTATCCGGCGTAGTCGAGGCTAATGTCAAGCATTTTGTGTGAAATCCAGCAAGGGCACTCTTTTGAAGATCGGTAGATTATAGGCTACTTTTCC
>CAYGYP010000348.1:0-2886 GCA_964354115.1 uncultured Candidatus Bathyarchaeia archaeon
AAATGATCATAAATAATTAAGTAAAATTTATTACTTAGCAAATGGGCTACGATTACCAATACCGATGAGTCGCGGAATTCCCGCCAGTACTGATCGCTCCCGTACTCATAGCGGCGACGCTAATTACGATCATAGCCGCCAGGAAAAGGAAGTTGCACATGAAGAGTAGTCGTCCATAGTCAACTGCGGAGAAAATCGGCTTCGCAATTGATCTTCCCAGTGCACGCTATAGCTTCAGCCAGAGTTTGATTTTGTCTTCCAGCCGTGGCGTGCCATCTTCTTCAACCATTCGTAAATGAATATGCTCGTTGGGAATACCTTCACGAACTCCTGAAAGTGTCAACGTCAAGAAATCAGTCCTTTTCGTAGTTGCCGGCTTCGCGGCGTTTGGCCTGCAAGTGCTTCCACTGATTATTGCAAGTCTCATGGCAGAAGATCTGTTACTCATCGCGGCAAAAACGCTTACAAAAGAATGGCAAATATGCAAATAGCAGAATGTCGTTTAATGCGTTTTCACCGTACCAATTTCTAGTGTTGCCTGTTCCAACCCCTAGTATTATTAGTCACTGAGACCTCACACAATCTGGGGTTAAACTTGCGAACAGCAAAGGTCACAATGGCCTTAATCATCGTAGTTTTCTTTTCATGTCCGCTGGTTTACGCCGACAGAGGAGGCATTCCAATTACTCCTGGAGTTTCAATCTACGAACCTGGACAGAAGGCCATCGTTGCTTGGAACGGCCAAGAGGAGATCCTCATACTCTCTACGGACGTGCATTCCAGCCAAGAAACCTTGGTCTTAGAGATCCTTCCACTGCCATCAAAACCTGAAATCGAACTTGCATCCTTTCAAGCCTTCGAAACGATCCAAGACATGATCTGGGAAGAAGGCCTGAACCAGTACTTCGGAACGAAAGAAAATGCCCGCGATGGCAGCGTGGAAGTCCTCTTCCATGAAGAAATAGGCGCCCACAACATAACAGTTGTCACGGCAACGGATGCTGTTGGCCTTGTCAGTTGGGCAAACACTTTCCTTTCATCAAGCGGTGTGAACGGGAACATAACTCTCGGTAACTTCCAAACGGCTATCCAAGACTACATGAGCAGAGGCTTCAGACACTACGCTTTGGACCTCGTAACGTTCCAGCCGCAAGAGAGAAGCATAGACCCAATACTCTACAAATTCAACTCAAGCACACTCTACTATCCACTTCTAATCACAAGTCCAGTCGGCGGAGACGGAAAAATAACCCTCTTCACACTCACCAAGGAAAAATTGACCAATCCCTATTGGGCCCTGCACCCTGCCTACTACGAAATATCCAATGCACTTTGGCAACCGATACAGTTCACGCTTTCAAGAGGAGAACTGTCAAAGGTAGACCTAAGATTGAGCGAACTGCTCCAGGACGGAGCATGGCTAAGCGTTTTAACATATGAAGGAAACCTTGGCCTACTGAACAAGGACTTAATGATCTCAGAGGAGAACCTCAACCTTCCCACAAATCTCCCGACAACGGTTTTGGTCAATCTGCCCGCTGACATAGTACTACTATGCTTTCTGCTTGGAGCGGTATCTGCCCTAGCTGGAGCTCTAGTAACTCTCGCAATAGTTCGCACAAGAGACAAGAAATAGAACGGGCGACAAGAAGCAGACCAGTGAAACTGCGTGCGCGGCCGCAAACCGCGGCGATTTCACGCACCTGAGACAATCATGGCACTCATCGCGACGGAAAAGAGGAATCGTGAGAAGACATCTTCAACTTTGCTGCAAACGGAAATTCATCGTGCGACCATGAAGCTCGACGCTACCTGGCCGTGCGTTTGCTCAGAGTGATTTGTGTTCTGTCCTCTTGATAATTTCGTTCTGCAGCTCCACGTTCAAATCGACGAAGTAGTCACTGTATCCGGCAACTCGGACTATGAGATCTCTGTACTTTTCTGGATGTTTCTGTGCGTCCCGCAGCATGTCTGAACTCACCACGTTGAACTGGATGTGATGGCCATCAAGCTTGAAATAAGTGCGTATAAGATGAAACAGTTTGTCTAATCCTTCCTCGTCGGCTAGAAGTTGGGGAGTGAATTTCTGATTGAGGAGAGTTCCGCCGGTCCTAGTGTGGTCTATCTTGGCTGCAGATTTTATCACGGCCGTAGGGCCTTCCGTGTCGGCTCCCTGAACTGGCGACACACCTTCAGAAAGAGGTTCACCAGCCTTTCTTCCGTCCGGCGTAGCTCCTGTGACTTTTCCAAAATAGATGTGCACGGTTGTTGGTAGAAGGTTGATCCTGTAATGCCCGCCTTTTGTGTTGGACCTGCCTTCTATTGCATCATAATAGGCTTCAAAGATGGCTCTCATAATTTGATCAGCGTAGTCGTCGTCGTTACCATATTTTGGCGTTCTGTTGACGAGCCTTTGACGCAAAGCTTCATGCGCGTGGAAGTTCGCGTTCAAAGCCTTGAGTAGTTCCTCCATCGTGATCAATTCTTTGTCGAAGACGTTGAATCTTATGGCGGCTAGCGAATCTGTTGCTGTTCCAAGGCCAACGCCTTGAATGTAGTTTGTGTTGTATCTTGCGCCCCCGTCATTGTAGTCCTTGCCTTTGGCTATGCAATCATCTATGAAAAGCGAGAGAAGTGGAACGGGTAGATGCTTTGCGTACAACCTTTCTATTATGTTGTTGCCCTTGATCTTTATGTTGACAAAGTGATTCAGCTGTTTCTTGAATGCCTCGAAAAGCCCGTCGAACGAACTGAACGCAGTCGGTTCTCCAGTCTCTATTCCGATTTTCTTGCCTGTCTCTGGGTCTAAACCGTTGTTCAACGTGATCTCAAGAACCTTGACCATGTTGAAGTAACCCGTGAGAATATAGCATTCCTTGCCGAAAG
>CAYGYP010000349.1:0-2876 GCA_964354115.1 uncultured Candidatus Bathyarchaeia archaeon
GAAGGGTCCATGCGGCTGGATTCGACACTTGGATTGACTGGAGTTGTGCCTGTGCGCACACGGGAGTAGCTATCGTATGAAAAGTCTACCGCAATACTCGCTCATCAGACTGGCGTCTTCTGGCCAAGTACACAGCACTAGCCCATGCGCCGTCATGGCGGTCTGTATCTTTGGGGGAAGCGCCAACACGAAAGTTGAGTTGCATAACGCCGTTGATGCAACCGGCACCCATCTCTTTGAGGCCAATACGGTGCTTGGAACAACCCACTTCGTAGACCTGCGCCCATTGGGCGGAATCAACTTCTCGACCGCCTGTTATGCCACCTTGGCCGGCGCCGACGGCGTTGCCTACATCTGGTTCGGATAGGAGAAACCATGCCTAGCATTCCTGGAGCCAAACTAGTTCGCATTACGGGAGACGCGGCGGCGTGGACGGGCGGGACCGTTCTCTATGCCGTGTATCTTTTCGCCGGCTCAGACGCCTCGTCCCTCATTCTGTACGATGCCGCATCTGTTACCGGAACCCAGGTGTTCGAGATAAACACCGTTGCTAATCAGGGTGTATTTGTAGACCTGTCCGAATTGGGCGGTATCACATTCCCGAACACCGGCGTCTACGCAGATATCGGCGGCACGGGCGCCATCGGCTATGTATGGTTGGCGTAGCCATGCCCGCCTATGACTTTGTTTGTCCCAAATGCGGCTATACCCATGAGGTTTCTGTCAGAGCCGAGTGGCGCGATGAGTTGAAACTGGAGTGCCCAGAAGACGGCACAAGGCTTGAAAGGCGGCCATCGGTCGGTATGGCAGTTCTGTGGAGCGGGAAGTTCCATGATCGAGCCTTGCAGAAACAGAACTACGATGGCTTGGGAGACAAGTGGTAATGGCCAAGTTATATGTCGAGTGCATCAGACCATATCATAGCTATCTCTGGCCCCACGCAAAGGTAGGAGATAAGCAGTGGATCGACGACAACACCATGTCGGCGCTTGTGAGAGACGTTGGCGGGGGCTATTTCTCAATTCTGGCGGTGGAAGATGACAGGGGCACCCTCACAAAAACGATGCCTGACATCAAAGTTCCTGTTGAGGCCAAAGAGCCAGAAGTCCCACAAGAACCGCCAAAGAAGAAGCGTGGACGCCCACGAAAGAACCCGGCGTAAGAGGACCACATGACATTTACTCTTGGCAATGTAGTTAGGGATGCCCTGACAGAGCTTGGGCAACTCAACGAGGGCGTTGCAACTGGCGGCACCACCGCGTCTCTTCTCGACTCCGGACTTGGCGGAGCAGACGACGACTGGAACGGAGGAACCGTTCTAGTCACTAGAGACGCCGATGGAGCCGGGGCCGCCCCGGAGGGAGAGTTTGCCACTGTCACCGACTACACGGCAACCGGAGGGGCCATCGCCACGGCCGCTAACGGGTTCACGGTTGCCCCCGCGGCGGGCGACATCTACGGCGTCTCCACATCGTATTATCCATTGAGGCAGATCATCCGTTCGGTAAACCGGGCACTGATGAGCCTTGGGGACATTCCTCAGGTTGACATCAGCACGCTAACTACCGCATCTGGGAAGACAGAGTACACGGCCTCTGTTGCCTGGAAGCGCAGACCCCCGTTCCGCGTGGACATCCAAACCAACAATGACGCCGACGACAACGCATGGCTAACACTTCCGGACTGGGAGTACGTTCCTGCGACGGCCGGTACATCCGGCAAGATCGTTCTCGGGAGGCAACCGTCTACCGGATACCTGCTGCGTGTATGGTTCGCAGATAGACACGCCACGGTCAATGCTTGCACCGACGTGGTCTATGAGGGTTTCCAACCGGAATTGGTTGTGTGGAAATCCATCTATCACATGCTGGTATGGCAACATGGCAGAAGCCAAGGAACAGACGAGGCTGTGGCGCAGATGCTGAACAATGCAGAACAGATGATTGGGCGCCTAGAGATGCTATCGCCGACATGGTATCCGTCCCCCAAGGCCAGACTGATGATTGTTGGCGACATCGGAGTTGAAACCGGCTCTACTAGCAATAGGGTTGGAGACTCGCGGTGACAACGGTAAACGTTAGTCCGACCCTAAAAACCCCAACGCATCTCATCAAGTTGTCCGCCGGCGGAACGGACATTGGCATTTGTCCCGTGGGGGGGGCCGCGGGCATCACGGAAATCCCATTCACACCGTCCTCCTTGAAGGTCACAGAGGGCGGCGGGAAGTATTCGGACTTTGACCTTCCCTACAGCCACATCGCACAATTGGACTGGTCTGGCGGGCGTGGGCAGTTGGAGTTCAACGACTCGACCCGCTTCTACGACTCTTACTGCGCCTGGACGACCCGAGAAGGGCAGGCAACTCCGGGTCCGCAGTGGTGCTTTGCCGTGGACCACAAGAACTATGACGGCAACCTGTGGAACGCCAAGAACATGAACTGGCAGGGTCTCTATGGGGCGGATAGGTTTTACTCCTACTACAAGGGTGCCGCAGGAGATTCATACACGGGCGCCAAGATGGGCTTCTGGATTCGCAAGGTCGGTACGCCGGGCACGCTGACGGCGGCTGTCTACAGTGACAGTACGCCAACACCGGGAACGCCAAACGCCTCTCTTGCTGACGGGACAGTAACCGTCTCAACCATCACCGACGTTGCCAGTCTGTGGTACAAGTTCTCGGTGGCCCAAGGTATTACGGGGGCGACGCTGTACTGGTTTGTCCTCTATGGGGCATCAACAGACAACGCCACGAATCATTGGGAGGTCGGCGGGCAGACAGTATCGGCCAGCGCGTCGTACAAGAAGTCGGACCTTGGCTCCTCCTGGTCCAACGGCACGCATGCGATGTACTTCATGTACTCGCCAGCGGATACGGC
>CAYGYP010000350.1:0-2875 GCA_964354115.1 uncultured Candidatus Bathyarchaeia archaeon
CCGGTTAAACGATGCGATTGGTTGCATTTGACAATGAAAAGAAGACAAAACAAAATAGGATACCACGTGGGGTATCCCACTATGGCCGGCGTTACGCTTGTCGAGATACTGGTTGTCATGGCGATAATTGCGATACTGGTCACAATAGTAATCGGCATTGCCGCCCGCATTGACACTCAGGGGAAGGAACAGCTTACAAAAAGTACTTTAGCACTGCTTGACACTGCCCTGGGGGAATTTCGCGATTACGGGTATAGCTACAGCGCCCCTCCGTGTACTGACTTAAAATTCCCGCTGGACTGTAATAATTTTCCGCAGAACGGCCTCCAAATAGAATTGGGGGGACTAATCAGCGGCGGCACGCACATTGATGAGTATTCCGGCAGCGAGGCGATGTATTTCTTCCTGAGCAGAATTCCCGACTGCCGAGAGACGCTGGATAGAATAGACAGGAAACTGGTAACTAATCTGGATATCTACGGAAACCCTATGATAATTACTATCGGCTCCGGTGCTGATGCCAAAGTATATCCGCTGTTTAGAGTAATCGACCCCTGGGGCATGCCCCTGCGATACAGTTATTACGATAACGGTAATGAAACCCCGACAAGCGAGCCGTCTTGTACTCCACCGAGTTCGCCGTTGACTTTCCCTGTGATTACTTCAGCCGGGCCGGACAAGGAATTCGGTTCTGCTGATGATATAGGAAGTAGATAGTAGGCCGCAAAGACGCGAAGTCACAAAAAATTAAAAATAAAAAATGAAAGTAAAAACCAGACACGGATTAACACAGATTAACACGGTTTATAATTATATATCTCTGTGACCTCTGTGGCAAAAAGATGAAAGTAAAACCCAGACAATTTGGTCTTACGCTGACCGAGATGGTGGTCGTCGTCTCGATTATAGCGGTGTTTACTGTTTTGGGACTGCCGGCCATCCGCGCATTTGTCAGGTCGGTCGAGTCCGAGGGCGGCGCAAGAGCTATGATAAGCGGCGCCCTCTCTACCGCCCGCGCCATCGCAGCTAAAGAACAGCACTATGCCGGCGTCAGGTTCCAGAATAGATACCAGCAAGACGGCAAGGGCTGCCAATATATGATTTTCATAGTACATGAAGAACCGAGCAAGATGGGTAATCTTACAATTGGTTTTCGAGCAGTTGAAGGTATCGAGCCGATAAAGCTGCCTGATTCAGTCGGCGTGATGGATTTGAAGCTGGGCTCGACTGACCCCGAACAAATTGTTAATGACAATAGTGGAATTAATGAAGATTGGGAGGTCGCCGATACGACTACCTTTTCAATCATTTTTTCGCCGTCCGGCAAACTGGTAATACACGATGTGCGAGTCAGAAACAGAGACGGAAGAACGGAAACGACAGAAACTGCGACCGTAAGTAAAGATGACATCTTCAATACGTTAACAAAAATTACTCATCCTACCGAACCTTACGGGACGTTTTTGCAGGATGATTATTCCAGCGACGGCTTTGATGAAGAGCCGAGCCGAAAGAGTTTTATCATTTACGATAAGACCATATTTGAAAAACTGAACCCTGACAGCAGATACAGTGATTATTTGGAGGATTTGGAGGTCGTTTATATAAACCCATACACCGGGACAATGATAAACAAGTGAATTAGTTGTTAGTTCGTGGTTCATAGTTCATAGAAAGGATATGATGAACAGCGAACCCTGTTCTACGCCGAAGCAGGCAGAGGACAGAAGGCAGACGACGGAAGACGGAAAGAAATGAACAAAGAACACAGAACAAAGAATGCAGAATGCAGAATAACGAGTGCCGAGCCACGAGCCACGAGGCACGGCTTTTCTCTTACTGAGGTGCTGATAGCTGTAGGGATACTGGCTGTCGGTATGGTTTTTATAGCAGGCGTGTTCCCCGCAGGCATCTATCTTACGACAATTGCCACCGAGCGCACCATCGCAGCGGTGGCGGCCGACGAGGCCTTTGCAAAAATAAGGATTTATGACGTCAACCTCGCATCAACTCAGTGGCAATCACCAGACCCGACCATTTATTGTGTCGATTTTAATAAAGTTTCTTCCGTGGTAATAGCCCCTTG
The DNA here is from genome assembly GCA_964354115.1 of uncultured Candidatus Bathyarchaeia archaeon. Taxonomy (GTDB): domain Archaea; phylum Thermoproteota; class Bathyarchaeia; order Bathyarchaeales; family Bathycorpusculaceae; genus DASPTR01. The sequence goes on from CAYGYP010000350.1 coordinate 2,087, forward strand.
TGAATTTGAATATCCTTCGGCCGAAATGAACGAACCAAACCAATACTGTTGGTCGGCTTTGTGCAGGCGGGAAGCGCCTGACCCGAATCGGCTCGTGCAGGTAACAGTCTTTGTGAGCAGAAAAGTAAGCCCGAATCTGCAATATTTCCGTCCTGCCCCCGGGGGCAGTGGTGAAGTTACCTGGCCAACACCAGATGTAACTGATTGGCCGATGCCGGTTAAAGTTGGTGTATCCGGGACTGGCAATAACGAGTTGACAATAACAAATAGTAATGAAAAAACTTTTATCAACGATGGCTGGACGATTGTCGATGACGCAACCGGGCGGATTTATAGAGTGCTGGAGCGTTATAAAGCTCCTGATGATGATACGATTCTGCTCGACAGGAACTGGGATGGGACGCCTGGAGATGTTTGGGTAGTTCCGTCGCCGGTTGCTCACGGCAGATACCCCTGTATAGCGGTGTATCAGAAGGAGATATGTTTCTAATAAGAGATAGAATATTGAAAGGTTTCGTTAAACGGTTGCGGTTACGCGGCTCGTTAAGGAAACCAGGTCACCAGGAGACCAGGATGTAGAATATCAGGAATCAGGCTATCAGGAAAAGAGAAAATCAGCCTGATATTCTGATAACCTGATACCCACTACCTGGTAACCCGATATTCTGATAACCCAGCACGAGCATCGTGACCAATGATATCATGGTGTCTTTGTGTCTTAGTGGCAAAAAAAGTTAGAAAATAAATTTAGATAAGTTTTGGTGTCTTTGTGTCTTAGTGGCAAAAAAA
>CAYGYP010000351.1:0-2866 GCA_964354115.1 uncultured Candidatus Bathyarchaeia archaeon
GTACGGGCGACCGAACTTTCGGCATTTTCCGCAACGTCTTATCTGGATTTCGCCGCAGTTTGGGCATACAAACTTCGTGGCGTACACTGCAGGCGGAATTGGCTTCCCGCAGCTTGTGCATGAAACAAGAGTCAACGTCTGCGCCTTTTCGGTCATTGTGGCCATCCCGATAGTGCATTCTGTAATTGTAAGACTTCCTTATATCTTATATGTTCAGGGTCAGATGAGCAAGATGGGATAAGAGGCAAAGCGCGTGCGATGCAGGTTCTATCTGTATGATGAAAGTTCCATGGAAAGTGACTGAACGGCCAACATAGCCGCTCATTGCGGAAGGTACTCGCAAGACCCTCAAGCTGGACCGCGTACAGCATGGTGCAACCATCGCGAAAAAAGTGTCGTGATCCATACTACGGCCTAGGCAAACATGGAGAACCCCGCGTCACGTTCCAGCATGTCCATCGCTGAGTCTCAGAACACCTGAAATCTGCGAAAGACTCACTGAGCCCACGCGTGAATCCCAGAATATGTGCTTATTACTTTGAACCTTGCAGATCAACTAGTGAGGGAATGCGTAAATGAGCGTGGTTTTTGCATGCATCGCACCGCATGGGGCTGAAACCATTCCAGAATTGGCCGGGGACATGCTTGAAGCTTTTGCTGAATCGCGCATGAGCATGGAAGAACTGGGAAAAGAGATGAGACAAAAAAAGCCTGGAACAATCGTTCTTGCTACTCCTCACAATCTGCGCTTGGAAGGCACCATAGGCGTCGTAACGTCAGAGTTTACTGAGGGATCATTAGAAGCCAACGATAAAATGGTTAGACTTCGCTGCAAATGCAACCGTCAAATGGCAAAAGAGATCGTTGAAAACACCAGGAAATCAGGGCTTCCCGTCGTGGGCGCCAACTACGGTTCGAACGAAGGCCCTGCCTCCTGCATGCCCATGGACTGGGGCACGCTGATACCGTTGTGGTTCCTAGTCGAACATGATCAGACGAGCCCTGACGTTGTGATAGTCACGCCTTCGAGGGAAATTCCACTGGAAAACCTCGTACGTTTTGGCCGCGTTATCGCCGAGACTGCTGAGTCATCGGCTGGAAGAATCGCGTTCGTGGCAAGTGCTGATCAGGGTCACGCTCACGCTGCGAAAGGGCCTTATGGTTTCAATCTGGCCTCTGCAGAGTATGACGAGATGGTCAAGCAGGCTGTTCTGCACGGTGATTTGACGCCGTTGCTGAGCTTGCCACCACAGTTTATTGAAGATGCAAAACCCGACAGCCTGTGGCAATTGGCCATACTGGAGGGCATTTTGGAACACGCTGAGATGACCGGGCGTCTGCTGTCTTATCAGGTGCCCACATATTTTGGGATGCTCTGTGCCGCTTATTTGCCAAAAGAAAACAAGTGAAACGTTAATGCACGTCAGAGGATTGTTTAGGCTCTTCCTTTTTCTTCCTTGCCGAAGTACGCTGTCCACTTGAATTTGCGAGCGTCTCTTTTCAGTTTCAAGGAGCTTTTTCTGCATTTGCTCGAACAGAACCATAAGATTGAACCGTCATTCTTGATGAACATCATACCTGTGCCAGCTGAGAATTCGTTCCCGCAGAATGAGCATTTTCTAGGTCTGGGCAAGCATGATTCCTCCGGGCGTACATTCGACTCGTTATCTCTTGATCTTCTTTGCTTCTCTTTCAGTCTCTCTCAGCATCAGGACATCTTGTGCTCTAACGGGTCCCTTAACGTTGCGCGTTATGATTCGGCCCTTGTCCCTTCCCTCTAAGATGCGAATTCTAACCTGCGAGATCTCGCCCGTCACGCCTGTCCGTGCTATTACTTGGATTACTTCTGCGGGAGTAAGTCCTCCTTCGGCTTCAGCTGATCTCTCCGATCTATCTGCCCTCTCTGCTCTCTCGGCTCGCTCTGGTTTCTCGGCCTTCTCTTCCTTGCTCATCACTAGGCTCCTCTTTTGACCTGCTCGATCCTCGTGACTATTTCTTTGACGAGTCCTGTAGCGTCTCCCTCTTTCACGATGCATGCGGCAGCGGCGGGAACATCTATTCCTATGGCCTTTCCTATCTGCTCCTTTGTCGCGACAAACAAGTAGGGGATCTTTCTTTCATCACACAGCAAAGGCAGATGAGCTACAACCTCCGGCGGGTCAACATCCTCAGCTATCACCACGAGCTTTGCTTGAGCTCTCTCGATGGCTTTTGTCGTCTCATTCGTGCCTTTCCTGACCACGCCTGTTTTTGCCGCAATTTGCAGGGCTTCATAGGCCGCATCTGCAATCTCTTTAGGAACCTCATACTTCACGTAGAATGGTTTGGACATAAGCCTCACCCTTCAAAGCACAGTCTAATCCCCATTCTTGTTTATCAAGGTTTCGACCCTGCCTCGGTAGGTTTCGATTGCTTGCTTTCACGATGAACTTCGGCCCCGCCCAGTCCTGTTACGTATTCAAAACCGACTGAGATGATGTCTTCGTCTTCTTCGAGGCTTTTGGACATCTTGACGTGGTAATTATCACGAAGTTCAGTAGCTGCGTGCAGAGCGTGGCGCAAAGGGCGCTTCTGTAACCGAGCATCATGTGGAGCAGTAAGAGCGAAGACCAGATGCGTTTCCTTCCCTCCTCTTCGACTGTCTGAATCGGTGTATGATGAATCTGTCACCAAGCATACACCTTACGTGTGGCTTTTCACTCTGCAGTTGACAATCTGCTCTTAACGACGCGTTCGGGTCTTCACAGTCGAACCGAGCTTACGTGTTAAATTGTCGAATGCAATTAGGTGGAATTTGTCAACCTGTCCGTCCGCAACGCTTGGCCAAGGCGGACACGTCAAGTGTATTTGCCTTGCCGTCGTTGTT
>CAYGYP010000352.1:0-2863 GCA_964354115.1 uncultured Candidatus Bathyarchaeia archaeon
CCGTTGTACGGTCAAAAGCTGTACCCAGGGTTCGAATCCCTGCCTCTCCGCCATGTACCGTACGGTACATGGCTCTGCCACGTGCCACGCGGTACAGGGCTCCGCGAGATACCCTCCTTCTTTTGGTAGCGGCTCACCGCAACTTTGTGCCGCCCTCATTTCGTGGGGGAATTTCTAAGGCTTCCTGAATTGCCGCCCGGCCGCGACGCCCGGCCACGGGCTGCCACCGCGCGAAGACAACTTACTCGAGAGCCTGCCACATACGATGCAGTACATGTGCTGCCCAACGGGGGTTCAAGCCACCGTGCTGTAGCGACGTTGCAGGCTCTCGAACTGCCGCTGGCGCAGGATCCCGGCGGCATGCAGGCTATAGCGCAGGAGCAGCCAGAGGATCGAGAGGCCGTACACGACGCTCTCGAGGAAAGAAGCGGAAGAGGCGGCGGGGAAGTATCGGGTGGGCACGGGAACTTCCGTGATACGCATCTTTAAATTAACTAGTTGGGCAATAATCTCCTGGTCGAAAATGAAGTTGTCGGAATTCATTTCCAGGTTGGCGGCTTCCAGCGCGGCGCGGCGGAAGGCCCGGTAGCCGGTATGATACTCGGAGAGCCGCAATCCGAAGACCAGGTTCTGCAGGCGAGTCAGAAAGCGGTTGGCGAGGTACTTCCACCACGGCATCCCCTGCTTGACGGGATTCGAGCCCAACAACCGAGACCCCAGAACGAGGTCGGCTTGGCCCTGCGCGAGGGGGCGAATGATTTCCGGGAGCAGGGTGGGGTCGTACTGGTAGTCGGGATGCACCATGGCCACGATGTCGGCCCCGGCTTTCAGGGCTTCGCGGTAGCAGGTTTTCTGGTTGGCGCCGTAACCGTAGTTGCGGTCGTGCACAAACACCTGGAGGTCGAGTGCGCGGGCGATTTGGACGGTTTCATCCGAGCTGCCATCGTCCACCAGAATAACGGCGTCCACGATGTCGTGCGGCAGCTCCGCGTGAGTCCTGCGCAGGGTTTGGGCGGCATTGTAGGCGGGCATTACCACCACGACTTTGGGCTTCCTCTGGGTCACGCAACCACCTCGGGGCCAGCCATTACGACAAACACGCTTTTTCGCCGGAGCGGCCGGCTGGCGTAAGCGCGCCCCTTGAACTGGCAGCAGAACGGAACGGGTTGGCCGCCGCATTCAGCAGGTACAACCGTACGGACCATCCGATAACTATTCTTGAAAATCGGCGAAAACTGGCTGCCGTTTCGGCTCTGTCAAAAGCGCGGCGACTGAAAGGCTCAGAATGGGCCCGGCGACATTGAACAAGGCACGAGCTGTGTTGCCGCGCGCATCATTAAAAGCTCCCAGGAGGAGCGCTGCACCGAACGCCAGGGCCGAAGCAACCACCCAGGGTCGCGGCAGACGATTGAGGCGCAGCAGCCCCAGGGGCAGTAGCCAGACGAAAACATACCAGAAAGCGCGGTCGGTGAGGCAGCGCAGAAAAGCTGCCAGGAATCCGAAGCCGGACGAGGTCTCTCCCTGCACGGAGGCCGCAAACTGCCACGGCCAAATCAGCCCCTCGGAAACCATTGACATTGCCAGCGTCACCGTCGCCAGGCTCGTCGGGCCCATCGCCAGGACCCACGCCAGTCGAGTGAGGGGCCGGGCAGACCGCCGCGCTTCCGCCAGCCACCAGCCGAAGGCTAACACTCCGGCCAGCGGTGCGAAGGTCTCCTTGGCAAGCGCGCCCAGGACGCCCCAGAAGGGCAGCAGGGGCCAGCGGTCGGTGTACAGCGTCCAGACCACCACCATCATGAAACAGGCTTCGCCGGAATCGATCAGTCCGGCTAGGTTCAAGTTGGCCACGGCGAAATGCAAAAGATACAACGTGGCGCCCAGCAAGGCGGTCGTGTAGCTGGCCGTCGCCTGGTAGCCTACGCTCACCAGGAAACAGGCAGTGACCGCAGTAAAGAAGCTGTTGGCCACCAGCAAGCCGAGGAAAACCGGGTCCCAGGTTCCGACACGCCCCTTGGCCAGCCAATAGAATGGCTTGGCCACGTAGGGCACCAGCAGGCGGTAATAGTTTTCCGCAAAAAGTTGCTCGGCGTTGCGGCGATGAGCGTGATCATAAGCCGGGGCAGGCGGTGGGTGGCCGGCCACCACCTCGTAGTACGCGGCCGTGTCGGAAGTCCCTTCCAACTTCCTCGGGTCGTAGCGGTTCAACGTCGGGTAGCCCAGGCCCAGGCAGATCAGAAAAAAGAGAAACCACAAGCAGATAGCTCGCTTCAGGGTCATTTCCCAGTTGCCGGCCCCCGCGCGGTCAAGCTCCTCCTGTGGTGGCAGGGTCGCCGGCGATCTCAGGTCTTCGGAAACCGGCTTGCCGTGCGGCGCGTTGGCAGAGAGATTCCTCATTTCATCTCCAGATAGCAATTGAGTGCCACTGACCGGCAGGAGCTACTTCAACCACAAATTCAGATCTCAATTTCCCTTTCGGGGCAAGAGTGTACATCTGCCAGGCTCGTCGCGCAATTGTAGAGGCGGCGGAACCTGTCCCGATCTAGTCGGGACGCCGCTGTTTGGCGAGGTAACCTGTCCCGATTTCATCGGGAACTCGCCCCTACAACACCGAACTGACCCACTACCCGCGATTGAGGATGATTGACAGGGTGTGGAGCCTGTGCAAGAATCAAGTTTTTTACGGGGGACGCGAAGGTTTCCAGTTAGCATCAAGAGCGAATGACGGACGAACCTAAGGAGCCGCCCAAGGCGGCCGAAGGGGGCGAACCCCCTGCCCAAGAGCCTGCCGCGGAGGCCGGCGGGGGGAGTGCCGCTGCTGCGCCTCCGAAGGCAGCTGCGGGACTGCCCAAGCCCCCTGCCGCAA
>CAYGYP010000353.1:0-2852 GCA_964354115.1 uncultured Candidatus Bathyarchaeia archaeon
CGCGCTTGGTGGTGACGGCATCAAAAAAATCAGCGATCTTGACGATCTTGCTGAAAAGGTTGATGGATTGTCTCTTGAAATAGCGGGGATAGCCGGTGAAGTCCTCCTTGACGTGGTGCTCCATCGCCACGTGGATCGCCTGGAGGGGCAGTGTCTTCAAGTCTATGAACTGGATGAGCTTGCCGGCGCCCTGGAAGGGGTGTTTTTCGATGATCTCGCGTTCCAGCTCGTCCAGCTTGCTCGGCTTCTCCAGGATCTCCTTGGGAGTGTCCAGCTTGCCGAAATCGTGGAAAAAGGCGCTGATCCCCAGGTTCACCAGCTCGTTCCGGTCGAGCCCCAGCCGCCGCCCCAATGCGATAGAAAGGATACAGACATTCATCGAATGATTGAGGGTGTACTCATGAAAATTTTTGATGTTGGTCAGGCCTTGGACGAACGACTCGTTATCGGAGATGGAGTTAAAAACGGATTGCATCAGCCGGCGGGTCGTGCCCAGCTTGAACTTCTCGTCACCGCTCTTGCCGGCGAACGCCTCTTCGAGATGGGTTATTCCCAGGAAAAATATACGGGCAGAGTTTTTCTCGGGTTTCGGAGCCAGATCGGAGGGCGGCATCTTCTCCAATCCGATGTGAACCAGACCCAGCTTCTCTGCCTCGGCGGCCAGGACCTCAAAGGGTTGAACGGCCTCATGATCGCCTCTCGCTAGGAGAATCATGAGACTTTGGAGGTCGCCTTCGGTAGTTTTTTTGTCGAAGCGGAGCCCCCCGAGCTGTTTCTTCCTGAATTCTTCGAGGACGAACTTGAAAAAATGGTAGTTGGCAAACCCGTACTTGAGCCGGATGTTATTGAAGAACAGCGTTCCGGCCCGCATGGTAAACGAGGCTTCTCCCGCCTCCGCCAGCCCTGTTTGGATGAGATCAAAAAATAAAGCGACCTGGTTCTGGAAAAGCAGATTATTGCGCGCATATATGCGGGCGCTCTTCAGGATGACGTTCAGCCGCACGACCATCTCCACGGCCATCTGGTGGAGGGCCTTGATCTTCGCGGACTGGTTCTGCTCCTCGATGGAAGGGTTCACCGTGCGGTCCTCCCGGTGTAAGTGATGGCGATCTCAGATTTCGATTGGATCGCCTTGAGGCAGGCGCTCCGAATCTTGTGATGACGGCGTTTCGCCCCCTTTTTGAGGGCTTCTTTGGAATTCGCCAGGCTCATCTCCTTCAGGGCGCCTATGGAGTACAGGCAGAGCTCGGTGTGCTTGGGGTTCGGGAGGAAAGGGACTTTACCCAAAATTCCGCCCAAAAATGAGCAGGCCTCCTCGTTGTCACTGCGGCCGAGGACGCCGAACAGAGATTTTTTCTCCCGATCTGACTTCCTGGCAAGGCTCTTATCCCGAATGGCCTCGATAATGTGGGATAAGACCTGCCGGTCATCGACCTTTTTCATGTTTTCCAGGGCGCGCACCCTGACTTCTTCATTCTCGTCGGCCAGAAACCCGAGGAGGACCTTGTGGGCCGCCTCTTCTTGAATTCGACCGAGCGCCTGGATGGCGGCCAGCTTCACGGGAACATTTTTGTAGGCCACGATGTTAGCCAAAAAGGTGACGATCCGGATATCCCTGCTCTCGCTCAGGAGACGGATGATCTCCTGGCTCAACATCGGCCGTGATTCCTGAACCAGGGCCATCAGCTCGTGAAGATCGGTCCTCCCGATTTCTTTCAGGATCTCCAATGCCTTCAGACGATATTCCTGGTTCGTGGCGCGCTCATAGACATCGGCCACCAGCCCGGCCGAACGGGACCCGAAAAACCGCAGATAGTCGAAAAGCCCCTTGGCGTCAGAGATGGAATTCGGGTCAAGGGCATCCCGAAGGTCCACAAGCTGGCTCTTCCTGCTCAAGAGGGCAATGACACTATCTATCAGGTCGGATTTTAGTTTATTTTTAACGGCGTATAAATCTTTGATCTCGGAGAGAGCGCGCAGCAGCTTGGCGGCCCGGCGGAAGTCCCCTTTTTTTATGGCTTCCTGATGGTACTGTTCCAGGATATCGGCGATGGCCGGGAATTGCTCGGGCCGGTCCTCGAAGTAGATGATTTCAAGGATCAGGCTGAGGTATTCCTCCTCCCGAGAAAGCTGTCGGTTGGCCGTGAGAAGGGCCTCGATCTCCATCATCTCCCGGTCGCCTGTTTTGGCCAGGGTTTTGCCGATATCCTCCGGAAAGGCGGGGCCGTCCGCGGCCTCCCCGCCGGCCTTGGTTTTTTCCAGGGTTAAGACGTTTTTCCGGATCTCTTCGAGGTCTTCGGGTGTCAGTTCGACCCGGCCCTGGCTAAGGCTGCCGACGTTCACCTCAAGACGCAGGGGTCGGCGGCCGACGCCGATCTTGGCCTCCAGGAAATCGTCGGGGGCCACATAGCGGATGTTGGGGAAGTCCAACTCCCACAGGGCATTGACGATGTCTCCTTCCTCTGGCGGCAGTTGGGAGACTTCCCGGATCGTCTCCAGAAAGCCCTCCAGTTCGGACTTCTGAAGACCTCTGTGGAACTCCAGCATCTTCATCCCGTCTTTGAAAAAGAAAAAAGGCAGGCTGTGGATTGCGTTCGGTTCCCGGAAGATCGTTTTTCCGTCGAGAGTAAAGGCCTGCTCTTCGATGCCGATCTCCAGTTTCCGATACTGTTCCAGGTATTCGGACAGGCGCTCAAAGAGATCGGAGATGAAATTCCGGACGGTTGGATTTTCGCTGGGGAAGAGCCTGGCTGCCGACACGGCGTTCCCCAGCACAAGCAGGATTTCTCTAGCCTTGTCCTGCTGGATCCAGTCGTCGGCGAAAGCCTCTTTTTCAGGCATCTCCGGATATT